>JAJFVM010000183.1 GCA_021371805.1 bacterium | reverse complement strand
ACTAAATCAAACTGGAATAAGTAAACCAAAGTAACTTTTGACAATAACTATTCTATTCTCTACAATGTTATTTTATTTTTCGCTTTGTATTTATATCTCAAACATATAATTTATGGATGATATTAAAGAAAAAACAGACTTTATCAGAGACATAATCAGACAAGATTTGCAGGAAGATCACGGCAAAAAAATTCATACAAGATTTCCTCCCGAACCCAACGGATATCTTCATATAGGACATGCAAAATCCATATGCTTAAATTTCGGACTGGCGCAAGATTTTAACGGAAAATGCAACTTGAGATTTGATGACACAAATCCCACAAAGGAAGAATCCGAATATGTGGATTCCATAAAAACAGATATATGCTGGCTGGGATTTGACTGGGGACAGCGAGAATATTATGCTTCAGATTATTTTGAGAAGCTTTATGAGTTTGCCGTTTTACTTATAAAAAAGGGCAAAGCATATGTTTGCGATTTAAGCGCTGAGGAAATCCGCCAATACAGGGGAACACTTACAACGCCAGGCAAAGAAAGCCCCTTTAGAAACCGTTCTGCAGAAGAAAATCTCCGGTTATTTAAGGAAATGAGGGATGGAAAATATCCTGACGGCTCAAAAGTACTCAGGGCAAAAATAGATATGTCTTCGCCAAATATAAATATGAGAGACCCGGTTATGTATCGCATCCTGAATAAAAGCCATCACCGTACAGGAAATAAATGGTGTATTTATCCGACATATGACTGGACTCATGGACAATCAGACTCAATTGAAAATATAACATATTCAATATGCACTTTAGAGTTTGAAGACCACCGGCCCTTATACGATTGGTTTATAGAACAACTTGGTATACATCATCCCAGGCAGATAGAGTTTGCAAGGCTTAACCTTACATACACTGTGATGAGTAAAAGAATGCTCCTTGAGCTTGTTGAAAAAAACTATGTAAGCAGCTGGGATGATCCCCGAATGCCGACTATTTCAGGTATGCGACGAAGAGGCTATAGCCCGGAGGCAATACGTAATTTCTGTTCACAAATAGGCGTGGCAAAGGCAGACAGCACGGTAGATATGGCATTTCTTGAACATATTATAAGGGAAGATCTGAATAAGAAAGCTATGAGGGTCATGGGAGTATTAAACCCTCTAAAAATCATAATAGACAATTATCCGGAGGACCAGGAAGAAGAACTTACTGCTATAAATAATCCGGAAGATCCTGATGCAGGAACAAGAAAGATACCATTTTCGAAAATCATATATATAGAAAAAGATGACTTTATGGAAAACCCGCCTTCAAAATTTTTCAGACTGTCTCCCGGACGGGAAGTTCGGCTAAGGTACGCCTATTTCATAAAGTGCATTGACATAATTAAAGATAAAGATGGAACAATCTTAGAACTTCATTGTACATATGATCCTTCAACAAAAGGAGGAGATGCGCCTGATGGCAGAAAGGTAAAAGCAACTCTGCATTGGGTTTCTGCCGGACATTGTATTCAGGCAGAAGCCCGGCTATACGACAAACTTTTTATAAAAGAAAATCCGCTTAAAACAGATGGCGACTGTAATTTTAAAGATAATTTAAACCCTGATTCATTACGTATAATTGATAGCTGCAAAATTGAGCCGTCACTTAGCTCAGCAAAACCCGGCAACATATATCAGTTTGAAAGACTGGGATATTTCTGTGTCGACCCTGACACCACAAATGATAAAATTGTATTTAACAGAACTGCAACATTAAAAGATGAATGGGCAAAGATAAAGACATCTATATAAATTACTCAGTATCTGAATCAAACATAATCTTATAAAAATTTGTTTTTTCCACTTGCAGCGATATAATTTTTTTAAAGTCTATCATTATCTTTATTAAGATCTTTATATTGGGGAGGTCCTTAATGACAAGAAGAGTTTATTTTAGAGAAGTTTATTTTTATATCGTATGCCTTGCAGCAATAATTATTTTTATAGTCGGTCTGGTTACAACATATGACGGCACTGTCAATTATGTCAGACCCACTACATATATGACAAAATCAGCTATGGTAAGTATGTACTCGCAAGAGCAATATAAAAATCTGACTGCTGAGCAAGTAGATAAATTGGCAACAGACGAAATCAACACCGCTCTTCAAAATGAAAAAGATACGGCATTTAAAAATCTGCTTAGAGGTATACTCCTGGTTGTTATAGCAATCCCCCTATTCGCATTTCACTGGAGAAAAGCCCAGCAGATGTGGAGTTTAAGTCTTGAGACTAAGGATACTGAATAATATTATATGCTCTCACATTATTTTTCATTTTAAGTAATTAATTGTTTTTAAATTTCTCGTAAAAAATCAAACACTATCACAATTTATCGGAACATAAAACTTTTTATTTCAGTCCAATCACTTAATAATTTTAAATAGTTTCTGATTGTAAAAATAGATGCATAATCAGTTTTATTATGAAATAATTATTTTAAATTTAAAAAATATTATATTTCCGGTTTATTGATATGGCGGAAGATTTAATTAATTGGCTGCTTGAAGGTCCTTCCTGAATTTCAATACAGGACTAGGATAGACTTAATTAAAGATCATAGATATATTAAAATATAAAATTTCAGATACGGTAATATAAATAATTTAATAATAAATCCTCTGTAAATAATGTTGGATAAGAGTAACATGGATGTTTATAACAAAATAATTTCAAGAAGAACTATCAGAAAGTTTAATCAAACTGAAATTCCTGTTGAGACTTTAAAGAAAATTGTGAACGCAGGCAGGCTTGCACCTTCTTCAGGTAATCTGCAGCCACTGGAATATTTCATAGCTGTGGATAATTCGCTAAGAGAAAAAATTTTTAGCACCCTAAGCTGGGCAAGATATATAAAACCTGAAGGTGATCCGCAAAAAGACGAGAAACCTGTGGCATACATTATAATTATGGTTAATAATAAAATTGCCAATCCTGCTCATTTTAAATATGACGTAGGTGCAAGTGCCGAAAATATGATAATTACCGCACTCTCGGAAGGTATAGGATGCTGCTGGATTGCTTCTGTCAATAAAAGTGATTTAGCCGAAATCCTGCAAATCCCGGCAGATCACTCGATAGATTGCGTACTTGCATTTGGCTATCCGCTTGAGGATCCAGTATATGAAAATATTACCATGAACGGCTCAATAAAATATTACAAGGATTCTAATGGCAGACTCCATGTCCCAAAAAGAAAGTTCGAAGACATTGTTCATATTGATAAATTTCAATAATTTAAAAATGCTATTATTTTTTCTTAATAGAAATTTTAATTACGGCTAATATATAAAATACAATACCTGTTGCAACTAATATAAGGATACTCATAAGGGGAGAAACCTCTTTACCGTTAAAATAGTAAACAACTCCCATAGTTTGTTTGAAACTATTAACAACTTCCGCCGGCGCATTTTTAAAAGCGACAGACATCGGAGCATCCATCATAATCTGCCGGAATAATGCACCTGAATAGCTTATGGGGAAAATTTTTATCACAGTTTGCATGGCAACAGGAAGAGACCCGATCGGAATATAAATGCCGGTTAAAAAACCAATAAGTGTTCCTATTATTGTACTTGCGGTTGCAAATGCATTAGTGCTCTTGAAAAATGAAACTATAAAAAACACCATCGAAGAGCTCGCAAAAACCGACAACAGCATAACCCCTAACAATTTTAAGAACGGCAGCAACTCAAGAAGTTTTCCTCCGCCGGCAATTATATAAATCTCTGCTATAAACAATGCGGCAATACTCATTATTACCCCAATTACAAAAGAACTGATTATATATCCACCTGCAAGTTGTGAACGTTTAAGAGGAGCTGAGGAAAAATCTTTTGATATTTTTTTTGTTGTATCTTCAACCATAGTACCAAACGCACCCATGGTTGTAGTTATCGAAGTTACGGATAAAAGTCCCGCCATTACCCAGCTATCTATATTAAAGTGCGCACTTTCACCCAAAAGGTTTTTAAAATTGCTGACCATCATATTCCCGAGAAACAATACATAAAGTCCGATAATTATGAATACAGCAAGAAGTGAGAAAAACACTGATGTCCTATCACGAAAAAATAGTTTGAGATTGCGTTTTATCAGATTAATTATTACAGTCATTAATTCTCATCCTCCCTCATGGTGCTGCCGGTAATATTAACAAAAGCATCATCCATGCTTCCATTTACAACTTCAAAGCCTGATATCATATCTTTCACGTTGTTGATTATCGGAAGTGCATCAAGGGTGTTTAAAACAGGGACAGTGAAAAAGCCTCCGGACGCAGTATATTTAATATTTTTATCATTCAGGAATACGGCAAGTTTGTCACTATCTTTCGGAAGCAGGCGCAACATATCGGTAGTATATTTTGCCCTGAGTTCGGCAGGAGTACCCTTAGCAGAAATCAGTCCGTTATCGATAATTGCAACATAATCGGCATTAGCGGCTTCCTCCATATAATGAGTTGTAAGAAATACCGTCATTCCGGTTCCCTTTTGCAGACCCCGGATTGTATCCCATACGCTTTTTCTGGTTTGAGGA
>JAJFVM010000143.1 GCA_021371805.1 bacterium | reverse complement strand
TAAAGTCTGTTTCCTCCGATTAAAAGATTGTCTTTGGGATCTCTTGATTTTACAAGAAAGCTTGAAGGAGTTCTTTTTATGCAATCTTCGACAAGAGTTGAAGGAATTTTTACAAGCCTTTGTTCAAGATCAACTTTACATCCGTTCTTTTCCAACAGTTTCAATGCCCGTTTGCTCTCAAACTTACACCCTGTTTCTTCAAGAACTTGAAGAGTTGCCTGATGGAATAAAAATCAGGTCCTTAAAAATAAAGGTTGACTATATAAATTCTAACTCATTTCCTGTTCGATCATATTCAATAAAACAGAGGTAGAACTCACAGCTGCATCTATGCCCCATTTTTTATTAAAAAGCCATTCGTTTCTAGGATGATTTATTATGGCAACTACTTTTGGCCTGTTTGGCTGCAGTTTAGTTAATTGAGCAATTACCAGATTATCTTCATCGTCACCGGTTACGGCTGCAACAATATCAACAACTTTTATCCCTGCCAGTTCCAGGACAAGAGGATCACAGCCATCACCACAGAATACCTCTAAGTTTTTATTTCTTTCGATTTCCTGGCAAGTTGCCTCAACTTTTTCTATTAATCTTACTTTGTGCCCCCTTGCGGACATATCTTTTGCAAGCTGCATACCAACTTTGCCGGCACCAATAATTAAAATATCCATTATATTTCCTCCTAGATTCCTAGAAAACCTTTAAATTTGGGAATTGATTCTGAAGCCACTGCTACATGTATTATATCTCCCTCTTTTAATACAGAGCCAACAACGGGTACAAATGCTTTGCCCAGTCTGGTAATAGAAAAAACTTTAACCTCACCTGGAACATTAATCTTTTCATAAGTACGGCCGATTAAATTATGAGGTACTTCAATTTCCAGCACATCAACTTCTCCGTTACCTAAACTGATTTGCGGATGGATATCGCCATGGCAAATAAGCTCCCTTATTTTATTGGCACCCCATTTTGTCGGAGAAATAGTTGCAATATCCAGCTTATTATAAGTTAATGCTCTTACCGGATCATAAATTCTTGCAATAACTATCGGAACTCTGTATTCTCTTTTGGCAATAAGAGCTCCTACTATGTTTCTGTTATCACCTTGGGTTACCGCAGCAAATGCATCGGCTTCCTCAATTCCTGCCTTTTCCAAAACATCTTTATCATAACCAAAACCCATAATTTTCTGACCTTTAAAATTTTTACCAAGTCTCTCAAAAGATTTAGGATCTCTGTCGATAATACTGGTTTTATGTCCTTCCAGCGAAAGCAGATTTGCCAGATTTGAACCTACCCTGCCACATCCCATTATTATAATTTGCATATAAGAAACCTCACATTTAAGTCAAATTTTTACAATAATTAAACTTATTATAATTCCATAAAAAATTAATTGTAAGAACTTAATTTTATAATCCCAATTTCCCTGCTGCCGGAGATTGAGAATGGTTCTTAACATATCTTACAATTAATTTTCTCAGTTCTTCCACAATTAATACCGCAGGAATAAATGTTATCACTATTAACCAATAATGCCAGTTTAAAGGATAATGATTAAAAACCGTATTTAGCTTCGGAATATAAATCAATGCGTTTATGATAAGAATTTCACCTAAAATACCCAGGAAAAGCAACTTATTTTTAAAAAATCCGATTTTAAAAACTGATTCGTAATTTGATCTCCAGGCAAATGCATTTCCAATCTGCGACATTGTAATAGCTGCATGATTTGCTGTAGTGGCTGTTTGATAAACCCGATCATTTATGTAATCTGCAGGATTGGCACCGATTTGTCTTAATTTTGCAAATGTAATCCCATTATCATAATAAACTATAAGAAAAGCAACCATGGCAACCGCTGCTTCGACAGGACCCAACAGAAGATAAGCTTTTGCCAGATTTTTTCCGGTAAGTAATCTCTCCTTTCGGGGACGGGGAGGTTTACTCATTATTCCAGGTTCAGGAGGTTCTGCTGCCAGCGCAAGTGATGGAAGCATGTCAGTGCCAAGATCTATTGCAAGAATCTGCATCACTGTAAGAGGAAGAGGTATTTTAAAAATAACCATCATTATAAATGGAATTGCCTCCGGGATATTACTTGTAAGTATATAATTGATGAATTTTCTTAAATTTTCAAATACTGCCCGGCCTTCTTCTATTGCATTAACTATACTTGCAAAGTTATCATCGGTTAAAATCATATCAGCTGCTTCTCTTGCAACATCGGTGCCAGAAATACCCATTGCTATTCCAATATCTGCTTCCTTGAGAGCGGGTGCGTCATTAACGCCATCTCCTGTCATAGCTACAATATGACCGTTTTTCTTTAGAACCTGAGCTATTTTCATTTTATGTTCTGGAGAAACCCTTGCAAATATTATATTATCTTTTTTAACAGCTTCTCCAAGTTCTTCATCCGACATTTTCTCCAGATCCGTTCCAAGATAAATTTTGGATTCACCCTTTACTATGCCTATCTTTCTGGCAATCGCATCTGCTGTTAGCCCGTAATCTCCTGTAATCATAATTATTTTTATTCCTGCCTTAAAGCATTCTTTAACGGCAGCTTCTACTTCAGGACGCGGGGGATCGATCATGGCAGCCAGACCAAGGAAAACAAAGTCTTTTTCAACATTTTCAACATTATATTCTTCCTTAAAATTGCTTAAATCTCTATAGGCAATTGCAAGCACCCTGAGAGCTTTTTTAGCGTAGCTGTCATTAAACTTCAATATCTCCTGTAATTTTTCCTGATTTAGTTCCTCAATCCTGCCGTTAATCTCAATTTTACTGCAAAGTGAAAGCATTTCTTTAGGAGCACCTTTTACAAAAGCAAAAGTGCCATCGGTAGTTTCATGTATTGAAGTCATTCTTTTTCTGCCTGAATCAAAAGGAAGAAGAAATATTCTCGGTTCGTTTGTTAATTCTGATTCATAATCAAAACCGGCTTTTTGAGCTGCAACAAGCAAAGCGCCTTCGGTCGGATCTCCTTTTATAACCCACTGGCTTGTATTTTTATCTTTATAAAGCCTGGCATTATTACAA
The DNA here is from genome assembly GCA_021371805.1 of bacterium. GTDB lineage: Bacteria > Actinomycetota > Humimicrobiia > Humimicrobiales > Humimicrobiaceae > JAMDDL01. Next base: position 2,811 of record JAJFVM010000143.1, on the reverse strand, counting down.
TATGACATGGCTTTTGACATTTTTTTAAAGGTAATTTCTTCATTCTCATCATCCAATATTTTGCCTTTTACGCTAAAGTTACCTGTCGGGGAATATCCTACTCCTGAAACATCATAACTGCCACCGTTAACCCAAATTTCCCTTACAGTCATTTCATTTTGGGTTAAAGTCCCTGTTTTATCGGTACAAATTACAGTAGTGCTTCCAAGTGTTTCAACAGATGAAAGTTTCTTAATTAAAGCATTTCTTTTTGCCATCCTTTGTACACCCATTGCAAGCGCCAGCGTTACTGTCGGCAGCAAACCTTCAGGGACAAAAGCAACAATTATTCCGATGGCAAAAACAAAAGAAGCTAAAAATCCAAGATTAATAACAAACAAAGATAGTATAAAGAATAGCACTCCGACTCCGATTGCAATATAAACAAGCACCTCACTGGCTTTATTGATCTCCTTCTGTAAAGGGCTCATTCCTTCTTTCACCGATTGTGTAATACCGGCAATTTTGCCAAATTCGGTTTTCATACCCGTTGCATATACAATTGCCTTTCCGGTTCCTGAAGAAATACTGGTTCCTGCATAAACTACATTTGTCAGCCTTAAAACATCGACTTCCCTGTTTGCAATTGCAACGGTACTTTTCCTCTGGGGATCGGATTCACCAGTTAAAACAGAGTTATTTGTTCGCAAGTCAAAAGATTCTATCAACCTTGCATCTGCCGAAACGTTGTCGCCCTCATTTAAAATAATGATATCGCCGGGTACAAGTTCGCTTGATAAAACTTCTTTTATCTCTCCTGCTCTTAATACTCTTGCATAGGAAGGCAATATCTTCTTTAAAGCTTCCAATGCTTTCTCAGCCCTGAATTCCTGTAAAAAACTAAACACGGCATTTATAATAATAACAAGGATAATGGCATATCCTAACTGCGGCATGTCTACCCTTGGGATAAAACAAAGAGCCGCTGCAATCCAGAGAATAATTGCCAAAAGATGTATAAAGTTATCTAAAAATCTTAGTATTAAAGACCTTTTTTTCTTTTCTTTTATTAAATTCTGACCATAAATTTCCAGCCTTTTTTTTGCTTCTTCATCAGAAAGACCAATTGACGAAACACTCAGCTCCTTATATAACTCTTCGGTATTTAAAGAATAAAATTGATCCATACGGTTCTTTCTTAAAGTTATAATATTAATAATATTTTTACCTGATAATATAAAACTTCCTTAATATAAAAATATATCCGATGAATTATATACCCGGCATATAGCTTGTCAATAAATATTATATTAATTCTATGTTACTTTTTTGTAAAAATAATTATATATTATAAAAAAGAATATTTTTATTATAACTATTAATAAGAAACTATTATCCTCACTTAATGATTAATATTAATTGCTTGCTTAAAAATTTATCTTTATTATTTAAATATTATAAATTTTAAAAGACATTAACGATAAAAAAGGAGATAAAATGGACATCTTACCTGTTACTCTTCCTGAAACAGTTTTTGAGAATGATTATATTATAGCTACTTATTATTATAAATCCCAGCAGGGAATAGACGTTTATGAAAAAGCCAAATCTTTTGCAATAGGTCAAACTCTTGGAACATGGCTCCCTGTACCTGGGATAACTGATGAAATGAAGATTAAATACGGCGGCAAAGTAACGGCAATTTATGATATACCTCCTATCGAGCTGGCTAACGATGAAGATACATTAGCGGGACACATAATACAGATTGCATTTCCTGATAAAAACTTCCCGCCAAATTTTCCTATGCTTTTTACTACCCTTCTCGGAAATGATGTATCTACCTCTGCTCAGGTAAAATTAATAGACATAAAGTTTTCAAAAAACTATTTAAGCTACTTCAGGGGACCAAGACTGGGAAAAGATGGAATATATAAATATTTAGGAATAGAAAAAAGAAGACCTCTGATTCTTAACATGATAAAACCCTGCATCGGTTTTGATGCAAAAACAGGAGCCGATCTTTTCTACAGTGTTGCACTTGGCAAAATAGACTTCATAAAAGACGACGAGTTGTTGGGTGATACGCAGTATTCTTCAATTCTTGATAGGGTAAAGTTCTACACCCGGGCTGCCATGAAAGCTTATGAGGCAACAGGATTTCTTACAAAATATTGTGTAAATATCACCGACAGTCCGGAAAAAATTATTGAAAATGCCCAAAAAGCTCAAGAAGCTGGAGCTGGAGCTCTTATGGTTAATTTTATCGCTGCAGGAATGAGTACCCTCAAAACATTATCTGAAAACAAATCAATAAATATTCCGGTATTTGGGCACTACGCTTCGGCAGGAGCAATGGTGGAATCTCCTTACTGCGGTATCTCTTCCAATTTACTGCTTGGAAAACTAGCAAGAATTGCCGGTGCTGATGCATGCTTGTTCAGTTCCCCATACAGCACATACCCTATTTTAAAAAGAAGATATCTCCAGATAGCCGATGCGCTGACACTTAATCTTGAAAATATAAAATCAACCATGCCGATAATCGGTGGCGGTGTTCATCCAAATTCTGCGATAAAAATTACCAAAGATCTCGGAAAAGAAATAATACTTGCATCCGGCGGAGCTATCTTCGGTCATCCTCATGGTCCAACAAAAGGAGCTCTTGCCATGAGCAGAATAGCTGAAGCTCTGGGCAATGATTCAGATATTGGTTCAGTCATTCAGGAAGAAGGAAATGAATCTTTGAAACTGGCACTGGAATTATGGAAATAATATAAGTTTTCTAAAAACAGAAAAGAAGTAAAGCATACTTTTATAGTTCTTAAAATA
>JAJFVM010000140.1 GCA_021371805.1 bacterium | reverse complement strand
ATTATTGATTTCTTGAGGGATTCCTGCACTATTTTTAATTATGAGAGTCTTAAAAAAAACATATGCAGGGATAAAAAAGATGATGAAATCCTTGCATTGGCTAAAGGCAGCAATTCTAAATATATTGTTACAGGTGATAAGGATTTACTGGTTTTAACGAATTTTGGAGACATTAAAATAATTAATCTCAGACAGCTTTGGGAGATAACCAAAGATATGGGATTTTATGATTAAATACCTGTTTTTTATACAATATGCCGAAATAAATTCCTACAAAATTAATAATCTACGGAATATTTTGTTCTGGTAATTTTACATAACATCATTATTTTATGTGCGGATAACCCCTGTTACAAAGCAATTGCAAGCATACTTATTTTGATTGAAAAATTTGTTACAAAGTAATTACAAATTTGTTTTGACAAATCAAATATTAGATGTATATTATTAAAGATCATTTGCTCAAAAATTATAAAAGTTTTTATTAAGTTCTTGTACTGAGGAGGAAAAAAGCGTGCCAGAGAGTAATTTGGTAAAGGAGGAAGCAGTATCTTTAGGTAATAAAATTTTCATTTTAAACAGCCTTCCCGGAAAAATATTAGAAGATATCACTATTTCGGATATGCAGGAAAATCGTAATATCAATGATGCAAAAATTTTAAAAATCAAAAATAATCTGATAAGCTTAGCGGAAGCATAAAAAATAATTAATATAATTTTTACAGAAAGAGAAAAACTTGGAAATAGAAATTGTAAGTGATGTTCTTGAATATAATAAAGAACATGCGGAAGTAAACAGGCAGCTATTTAAAGATAATAAAATTCTTGTAATCAACATATTGTCCTCACCCGGTTCAGGAAAAACATCTTTAATTATTCAGACGATAAAAAGACTTACCGATTTTAATATCGGAGTTATTGAAGGGGATATCTCTTCAACTTATGATGCCCAAAAAATAAAAAGCTATATAGATAATGTCGTTCAGATAAATACCGGCGGAACATGCCACCTGAATGCTTCAATGATTGAGAAAGCAATTAATAAAATAGATATTAAAAATCTGGATATAATTTTTATAGAAAATGTCGGCAACCTGATTTGTCCGGTCGGATTCGATCTTGGGGAAGATTATAAGGTTTTACTTTCATCGGTAAGCGAAGGCGATGACAAACCCGTCAAATATCCCAAGGGATTTATAAAATCCGGCGTTGTTATATTAAATAAAATCGACCTTTTTCCCATAAGCGATTTCAACTATGATTTTTTTGAGAAAAAAATAAGGGAATTAAATTCTGAAAGTCCGATTATAAAATTGTCATGTAAAACAGGGGAGGGTTTGAATACATGGATTGAATGGATAACTAAAAAGGTAAAAAAATAAAATTGACATCATTTTTTGTTGATGTTATTTTTATTTGTTACAAAGTTTTTACAAATTTTTTCTATTGCAGGTTAATTTTGGAAATGAATTGAAAGGAGTTTAGATGCTTTATAAGGTCCTTAAGAAAGGTTCCTACGATTTATTTTTAGCAAAACTGATAGCTGATTTTGAATTTATAGGCCCGGTAAAAAAAGATAAGGCAACTCATGATTTTAAAAAAATAAGTGATATCAGGAAACTTGATGTAAATTATAAAAGAACTACAATTGCTCCGGCAAAAAAAATTCTTTACCCGTCAACAGAAACACTTCTTCAATATGAAATAAATGAAGATATAGAAATGAGTGTAGATTATGAAGCCGGAGAAAAAATACTTTTTGGGATTGATGCATGTGATGTAAACGGCCTTAATTTTCTTGACAGGTTTTTTTCCGATGAAATGATTGATGAACCTTATTTTTCCAAAAGAAGAAAGCTGACGGTTATAGGGCTTGACAGAATGCCTTCAGATACAAATTTTTCGTTAAGTCTGGGAAAAGAATATGCAAAAGACGGTTTTGATTTATTTTTAACAGATTTAAATAACAGATATTTCGTAAGGGTTGGAAGTGAAAAAGGAAATGACATTCTGACGAAGTATGCTGACGTAAGTGATGCTGGTGAAGATGATTTTAAAGATTACAATAAGTTTATGGACACTTATAGAAAAAGTTTTAAATTAAAAGCCGATATTAATAATCTTTATGACAATTATGAGCTCATATATAATAATAAGGATTTCTGGAATAGGGTTGCCAAAGACTGTTACAGCTGTGGATCCTGCTGTCTGGTATGCCCGACATGTTTTTGTTTTAATGTAAGGGATGATATGGAACTTAATCTTAAAAAAGGCGCTAAGACAAGGGAATGGGATTCATGTATGATTCCCGAATACGGGCTGGTAGCCGGTGGTCATAATTTCAGGCCGGATAAGGAAAACAGGTTAAAACAAAGATACAGATGCAAATTAAAAACATTTATTGACAGGTTTGGTACTTATTCTTGCGTAGGTTGCGGAAGATGTATTGAAGCATGTTTGGCAAAAATCAATATTGCCGAAGATATCAATGCTGTTAAGAAAGAGGTGAGTGTGTAGCTATGGAAAAGAACATTTATATTCCTGATTTAGCAAAAATTATTCGTATTGATAGCGTAACCGCCAATGAAAAAATTTTTGATATTGCTTTTATTGACAAGGAAGTTCAAAAAAGTTTTAATTTTAAACCTGGTCAATTTGTGGAATTAACGGTTTTCGGAGTAGGAGAAGCTCCTTTCTGTGTTGCATCAAATCCCAGAAATAATGACAAATTCCAGTTATGCGTAAGGGCTGTCGGGAGTGTTTCGAAAGCGCTGCATAACTTAAAAGAAGGTGCCAAAGTAGGAATCAGAGGACCTTTCGGTAAAGGTGTATTCCCATACAAAGAAGCAGAACAGCACAATGTTTTAGTCGTTGCAGGCGGTATGGGGCTTGTGCCTCTCATGTCTTTTTTGACTTATATGATGGATTTAAGAGAACAATATAAAAATGTAATGATTATTTACGGTGCGGTCAATCCGGCCAATATTCTTTATAAGAATGAAATTTCTTACTGGAACAGCAGGGATGATATCTCTGTTTGTGTAACCGTAGATAATCCCGATGATAAATGGACCGGGGAAATCGGAGTTTGTACAAAATTGATACCAAGAGTTGATTTTAAACCGGAAGATACTTACACAATTGTTTGCGGTCCTCCGGTCATGTATAAATATGTGGTGCAGGAACTTGAAAAAAAGAATTTTAAGGAAGACAAGATTTTTCTGTCTCTTGAGAGAAGAATGGAATGCGGTGTTGGGAAATGCAATCACTGCCATATAGGTGAAAAGCTTGTGTGTGTTGACGGTCCTGTATTCAGTTTATGGGAACTTAGAAATATAAAGGAGGCTATATAATGAGTAAGCCAAAAGTAGGAATATTCGGATTAACAGGTTGCGGCGGATGCCAGCTTGAAATCTTAAATCTTGAAGATCAGCTGCTTGATCTTTTTGCAGCAATAGATATCGTTCATTTTACGGAGGCCATAACGGAACATAGCGATAATTATGATATAGCACTGATTGAAGGATCTGTAGCAACAAAACATGATCTGGAAAGACTGGAGCATATAAGTAAAATTGCAAAGGTAATTGTTTCAATAGGTGCGTGTTCCGGAATAGGAGGAGTTAACTGCCTTAAGAATTTATATGGAGTTGAAAAAGCCAAAGAACTTGTATACGGAGATAAAAAGGAATGGATTGATGCAATTGAAACAAAACCTATTGATGAATATGTTAAAGTTGATTATTACATAAGGGGATGCCCGCCGAACAGGTCTGAAATTGTTGACGTGATAAGATCATTAATTGTCGGAAAAATACCGGAAATTCCCAATTATCCGGTATGCGTAGAGTGTAAAAGGCTTGGAAATACCTGCATGTATGATTTAGGGAAAACATGTATGGGTGTTGTATCAAGAGCAGGATGCGGTGCCAGATGTCCAAGTGCAAAATCAGGATGTGAAGCTTGCAGAGGTTTTATTGATGATCCAAACGTTAATGCTCAAAAAGATTTGCTGGCAAAATACAATTTAAAAATCGAAGATATAATGGGTATGTTTAATTTATATAATGCCTGTAAAAAAACAGATCGGAAAACAATATAAAACCAATATCTATGAAATATTAATTTTGGAGGTTAGTTAATTATGACAGAAAATTTAAATATAGAAGTATCACCTATTTCAAGAGTGGAAGGCCATGGGGATCTGGTAATAGACGTTAAGAATAAGAAAGTTGAAGAACTTATAATGCGTATACCTGAGTCTCCGAGATTTTTTGAGGCAATGCTCGTCGGAAGGAACTGGAGTGAACCTTCACATATTACTTCAAGAATTTGCGGAATTTGTTCAGTCGCTCATACTTATGCTTCCATAAAAGCTACCGAGACTGCATTTGGGGTTAAACCTTCAGGGCAGACTCTTAAGTTAAGAAAGTTGATTTTTCATCATGAGTGTGTTCAAAGCAATACCCTGCATGTATACTTTCTTGCTGCACCTGATTTTCTTGGAGCTGGAAGCGTAGTGCCTCTTGTTGAAACTCATCCTGATGTGGTTAAAATTGCTTTAAGATTGAAACAGACAGCTAACGAAATGGTCAGGATAATCGGGGGAAGAGCAGTCCACCCTATAACAACGGTTGTAGGAGGGTTTACAAAAATTCCAACCGAAGAAGAAATGCTGAAGATGAAAGATATGTTAAAATCTACATATCCTGATCTGGAAAAATCTTTGAAAATTTTAAAGACACTGAAAATGCCTGAATTTGAAAGAGAAACGGAATATATTTCGCTGACAGATAAAAAAGATTATGCATTATATGACGGGGATATAAAATCTTCCGACGGATGGGTAATAGACGGCCAGCAATATCTGACAAAAATAAATGAAAAAGTTGTAAGACACTCCACCGGCAAACATTGCTGGGCTTCAAGAGATTCCTTTCTTGTCGGGGCTCTTGCAAGATTCAATAATAATTATGACAAGCTTTCCGATAAAGCAAAAACATATGCAGCGGAGTTAGGACTAAAAATACCCTGTTATAATACTTTTATGAATAATTTTGCGCAATTTGTCGAAATTATTCACAGTATCGATGACAGCATTAAACTTATCGATGAGATAATGGAAGCCGGTCTTGATGAGGACAAAGCAATGGCTGACGTAAATATAAAAGCCGGAAGGGGAGTCGGAGTTGTCGAAGCTCCAAGAGGATTGTTGATTCATGACTATACTTACAATAATGAAGGCAATGTATTAAAAGCCAACCTGATTATTCCTACAAATATGAATTATGCGAATATCGAAATGGATATGGATGCATACCTGCCGTTAATAATCGATAAATCTGAAGATGAAATAAGACTTGCAATGGAGATGCTTATAAGAGCTTATGATCCGTGTATTTCATGTTCAACTCATTTTTTGAATGTAAAACTTGTAAATAAATAATCTTTTAAATTTAATATTGATTTTCTTTAATATCCGCTTAAAAAAACGTAGAAAGTTATGAGCATGCATAACTCTGATTCTGCAAGCAATAATGCTGCTAATATAAATTATAAGATAATTGGTTTTGGCAATATTTTCATGAGTGATGACGGTATAGGCATAAGGGTAATTGAAGAACTCAATAAAATAAATTTTTCAGAAGATTACAGGAATGTTGTTTTGATTGACGGTGGAACTTCGGGAATCGATTTGATATTTACGCTTAAGGAATCAGACAGGGTTATAATAATAGATGCAGTTGATGCCGGACAGGATACAGGAGAGATAGTTAAATTTAAATTAAACAGGTTAAGTGAATTTAATGAAAAGAAGTTCAGAAGTTTTTCTCTTCACGATATTAGCCTGGCAGAAGTATTTAATTTAATGAGATCTTTAAATATTAATCCGGATATAACAATTATCGGAATCAAGCCGAAGCTCATTGATTATGGAGAAAAAATATCTCCGGAAATCGAATGTAAAATACCTGAAATAATTTTCCAGATAAAACAGGAAATAGAACATTAATATTTGTAACTATTATTACAAAATTAATGTATAATGTCTATAAGTAATAGTTAAAAGCATTAATGATTTAAAAAGCTTTACTCAAAATTAATAAAAGCATAGATTACGGTCAAACAATTATTAATATATTGTGTGAAAGGAGTCAGTAATGCTGAAAGAAGTAACGGATATTATAAATATTTGTGATTTGGTTATTGCTAAATCAAATACGTTAAAGGAAATTTCGGACTCAATTAAAGATGTTATAAAAAAAATACAGACAGACGCAAACCAGCTTGAAGCGCCGGCTAAATCACTTGCCCTGAGAAAACCGCTTGCAAATCTTTTTATCTCAAACTCAAATTTGGACGATAATATAAAGGAATTTGAAAAGATATACGATGATTTGAAGAAAATTTAACAAATTCTTGGTAATTGTTCGCTGTAAAATCTGTCAATGATTCTTCTGGTGCCGATTTTTGTGTTATAAACAACCATGCTTTTTTCGGAATTTTCAGATACTTCTCCTATAATACAGGACTGAGCACCGTATTTATTTTTTTTCATTGCACTTAAAATTTTATCTGCATCAGATGGGTCGGCAAAAACAACTATTTTTCCTTCATTGGCGATGTAAAGCGGATCAAGACCTAAAAACTCGCACAGGCCTCTTGTTTCTTTTTTAACAGGCAGCATATCTTCATAGATATCGATTCTTGTTTTTGAAATGTCAGACATTTCGTTTAATATGGTAGCAATACCTCCTCTTGTTGCATCTCTTAAAGCATGGATTTTACCGGCTGAATTAAGCATATCCCGGACAAGCGAATATAACGGAGCGCAGTCACTTAAAATATTTGTTTTAAAGTTAAATTCAGGCCTGGAGCTTAAAACGGCAAGACCATGTTCTGCTATGCTGCCGTTAATTAAAACTTTGTCGCCAGGCTTAATATTTTCAGGTGAAATATTTACATTTTCTGAAATGCAGCCAATACCCGAGGTATTGATAAATATTTTATCCATGCAGTTTTTTTCAACAACTTTTGTATCCCCTGTAACTATAAATGCGCCTGCTTCTTTTAAAACATCCGCGGCAGATTTAAGTATTTTTTCCAGATGGCTTATTTCAAAACCTTCCTCAAGAATTAAACCCATGCTTAAAGCTATTGGAGCCGCACCTGCGCATGCAAGGTCATTAATTGTTCCGCATATGCTTAATTTTCCTATATCTCCGCCTGGGAAAAATATAGGTTTTACTACAAAGCTGTCAGTCGTGTATGCAATTTTATTATGGGAAAAGTTGTTAAAAACTGCGCTATCTTCAAGACTATTTAAAATCTTGTTGCCAAAATGTTTTATTATAAGTTTATTGATTAGCTCTCCCGTTTTTATACCGCCGTCTCCATGGGAAAGTAAAATATATCTGTCAGTAAATTCCTTAGTTTTATTGAAATCATTCATAATGTTTAGTTATTATCAATAGTGGTTATATTTTATATTTTTCATATTTAAAATATGCTGCGCAGGTTCCTTCACTTGAAACCATGCAGGGGCCGACAGGTTTGTCAGGTGTACAGGATTTTCCGAACAACCTGCACTCAAAAGGTTTTTTTTCGCCCTGCAGTATTTTTCCGCAGCTGCAGAATTCAGGTTCGTCAATCTGGCTTTCCGGGGTTTTAAATTTTGATTTTATATCAAAATTTTCAAATTCAGGTTTTAATTTAAGTCCGCTTTTTTTTATTTTACCAATACCACGCCAGAAAGAATCACAATAATCAAAAACATCATTAATATATTTCACGGCGATGGGATTTCCGTTTTCCTTAACAACCCAGTCATACTGGATTTCCACTGACGGGCAGGAATTTTTTATTTGTTTTAAAATCATCAATATGGATTTTAAAATATCCTCAGCGGAAAATCCGCTTATTACTGCAGGTTTATGATATTTCTCATTTATAAAATTAAACGGCGTACTTCCCGTAATGGCACACACATGTCCGGGGCATAAGAAAGCGTCAATATTGCTTTTTTTGCCGGAACTTAATAAAAACTCAAGCGCAGGCGGAACCAGTTTGTGGGTATTGTATATAAAAAGATTTTTTATATTGTTTTCCGATGCTTTTTTAACCAAGGAAGCAGTCAGGGGAGCAGTTGTTTCAAAACCAATGGCAATAAATACGGCATTTTTTCCAGGGTTATTTTTAGCAAAATCAAGAGCATCTATGGGTGTATAGCAAATTTTTATATTGGCTCCCTGTGATCTTTTCTCATACAAACTTGATTTTGAACCTGGTACTTTCAGCATATCACCGAAGGAAAAGATATAGTTGGAAGGATTATCTGATAATTCAATGATATTGTTAATATCTGAAATTGAAGTCACGCAGACAGGGCAGCCCGGACCGCTTATAAGATTTATATTTTCAGGAAGTATCTGTCTTAAACCATTTTTACCTATAGCCATTGTATGAGTCCCGCAGACTTCCATAATATTTATCTGCCCAAGACCCTTGCTTTCCATATTTATTTTATTTATTAAACTGCTTATATTATTTTGCATGAATCAAACAGCTCCAGTACTTTTTGTGCTTCTTCCTTATCTATTATCTGGATTGCAAAGCCTGCATGAACAATCACAAAATCCCCTGGCGTGGCTTCCGGAACAAGGGAGATATCAATTGTTTTTGTTACACCCATTGAGTTGATTTCCGCGCTATTATCCGCAGTTATTTTAATAATCTTAGCTGGTACAGCTACACACATCCGGTTTCACTCCTTTAATTCGGTTAATATTTTTTTTACGCTGATATATGCCTGACCAAGAGATATGCCGCCATCATTTACAGGCACTTTGTAGTTTGTATAAACATTGAAGCCATTGTTTTCAAGCAATTTAAATACCTTTTCAATTAAGTAATTATTCTGAAAGACTCCTCCGCTTAAAACAACACTTTCGACTGAAAATTTTTCTCTTGCTTTCCTGCTTATATCAAGAATGATTTCGGCAAGGGTATTATGAAATTTAGCTGATATCAGGTTAATTTCATTTCCGTCAAGGACATCTTTCAATATTTTTAAAAATAAATCAATATCATCTATTATAAATAAATCCATTTGCTGCTTGACCGACTGATCATCGCCGATAATACAGTTATTATTTGTATCAGCATATTTAAACAAATAGCTGTCTTTGATTTTTTCTCCGGCAGCCATTTCGAGGTTAACAGCTGCCTCGCCTTCAAAACTTGAAATATGAGTTAAACTTAAAATTGAACTTAAAGCATCAAAAAGTCTGCCCATGCTTGTAGTTTCAATACTGTTAAATTTACTTTTGATTTGAAAAATAATAGATAAAATTTCCCTGTCAGTAATGATTTTACTTAAGTTATGAAAATTAGATCTTATATATTTTATAAAATCCGCAGGATTATTGGAAAAATCCTTGTTATTTGTTTTTATATTACCGCATGAATCAGAACTGGTTCCGGATGTTCTTATCCAGCAGTAATAAATGTAAGAAACAGCCATTCTGTAAGGCTTATGTATTGTAATCTCTCCACCCGGAAGTATTTTTTCCATAAGATGCCCGATTCTTTTAAAACATAACTCTTCATCAACAATGAAAATCTCGCTGCCCCAGATTTTTCCATCATCACCATAACCTGTACCATCCCATGCAAAACCAATTACTTTTTCACTTATCCTGTTTTCAGCTATTACGCTTGCAACATGAGCTTTATGATGCTGAATCATCAGTTTTTGATCTGAATCGATATATCCGGAAGCAAACTGATTCAACCTGAAAGCAGGATGTTTATCGGATGCCGTCAAATTAAACTTTTCAATATTAAAAAGAGTCCGGTAATTATCTAAAGTGTTTTCAAAGAAGCTGATGCTGTCTTCGTTATCAATATCCCCGATATGCTGGCTTATTATTGCATAATTTTTTTTAACAATGCAAAATGTGTTTTTTTCTTCAGAACCTATAGCTAAAACAGCCTCATTTTTTAAGTAAGGCTTGATTTTCAGCGGATATGGAGCATAGCCTCTGGCACGTCTTATTATCATTTCCTTATTTTTAAAAATTTTTACAACAGAGTCATCAAATCTTGAATATATATCTCTGTTGTGGATTAAAAAATAATCACATATGCCGCTTAATTTTTTTAAGGCATTATCGTTTTCGTAAACAATTGGTTCTTCTGAAATATTTCCGCTTGTCATTATAAGAGGGAAATTAATTTCTTTAAAAAGAAGGTGGTGAAGCGGGCTGTAAGGAAGCATTACACCTTCATATTTGTTGCTGAAGGAAACATATTCTGAAATTAAAACTTTGGAACCGGCCGGCATATCTGAGTCAATAGCATTTACGTTTCTGTTTGCATCCCGGCCATCATTTTTTTTTGATAATCCGGAGTTTTTTTTCTTTTTAAGCAAAACAACAGGTGCTTTGGGTGAAGAAAGAAGCTCTTTTTCTGTCTTGCTCAGCTCAAAATAATTTTTTACAAGATCAGTATTTTTTATCATTACCGCAAATGGTTTAAAAGGTCTTTTTTTCTTTTTTCTGAGCTTTAAAATTGATTTATCGGAAGTTGCATCACATGCGATCTGAAAACCGCCAAGACTTTTAATTCCTATTATTTTACCTTTAAGCAATTTTTTAACAGCATGGCTGACAGGATCTTTATCATCTAGCACCTTGCCTTTTTTATCGGTAAAAAGCAGTTCAGGTCCGCATAAGCTGCATGCATTCGGCTGGGCATGGAATCTTCTGTTAAGCGGATTGTCATACTCTTTACTGCATTCGGGGCACATTTTAAAATCAGCCATTGTTGTGTTTTTTCTGTCATATGGAAGTTTTTTTATTATCGTAAATCTTGGTCCGCAGTTTGTACAATTTGTAAAAGCATAGTTAAATCTTCTTTTATTTTTAGGATCTTTTATATCTTGTACGCATTTGCTGCATGTTGCCAGATCAGGGGATACAAGCTGAAAATTTTCCGGAGTCGATCTGCTTTCTATTATTTTAAAATCATCAAATGAGAGGTTTTCTATTTCCCTGACCTCAATCTTTTCTATTACGGCCGGATCAGGTTTTTTATTTTTTATTTGTGAAATGAAATCATTTATTTTATTAATATCGGTAGCATTAACTCTTATAATTAATCCTGAGGTTGTATTATATACATCACCGCAAAGCTTATTTTCAAAAGCCAGTTTAAAAACAAAAGGCCTGAACCCTACTCCTTGAACAATGCCCGATATATCGATCTGAAACGTTTTAACATTCATAGCAATATAAATTATAATAATTGATTAAAAATCAGTCACGATATTATACCATGTAATAAAAGTATTTTTTAATTTTTTATACTCAGACCTTTTTAAAGTAATATCAAAACAGTAATCATGAAATTATAAAAGTAACCTAAGCCGGACATATGAATAAGATAAATACGACTGTATATCCTAAAGAGTAAATTTTAATTTAAAATTTATTGACCTGTAGTGGTTTGAGTAGTTGATGAGGATTCGTTTTCTTTCTGAAGATCACCGGCATCAATTAAAACGAGAGTCCCGAGAGTTGTAACATTATTAAAATCAAACTGTTTTGAAGAAGAAATAACAAGTTCTGTTGATTCAAGGTTATCGGTATCCATAATAGATACTGTAAACCCCATTACAAGTTCGTCTGCAGCAGTAATGGAAGGCATTTCATACCATGGGATGCTTCCTTCTATAGTATATCCGCCGGAACCTTTTTTTGATGCCAGTATGGTACCTTTGGAAGTTGTATTTGAGGGCCACCTTATAAATGATTCAGGGCTTGAACCGCTGTTATTGCCGGCAGAAAATTCTATCTGGTAATCATCACCATTTAAAAACGGAATATTAAAGTCATTTTCAAGATTGGTGTCAATGACAAAAACAACGCAGTCTCCCTTATTGATTTGATTGGTATTATATGGCTGGTTGTAAACATCATCAGTAACCTTTATAAAAAAGTAATAATTATCGTCATCCCAGCAGGATGAAAATACACCTGAAACATCATTTACATTTGTATAGTTTTCTTTTAGTATTGTGGGTGTAAAAAAAGTAAATTTATCATATAAATTCCAATCGTCAAGATTGCCGTCTATTACCGGGGGGCTATAACATTTTAATGAAAAGACAGCAGAACCATTTTGTGAGCGGTAATTGGAATTTTCTAAAACTTTATTTTTCTTTTCTTCAATATTTACATTTACAGGGGTTGTGCTTTCAGTCAGGCTGTCACCTTTAATATTAACATCGAAAGATACCTTTTCGCTTGTATAAATTACCTTGTCTGCATCATCGGTTACTTCAGCATAAATATCATAAGTTCCTGTTTGAGGAGGGCTCCAGTTGAATTTAAACGGGGAAGCAGCAAGTGTTTTAGCCAGACTGTCATTGATGTAAATATTTATTTTATAGTTATTATCTTCAATATTTTTTCCTTTTATCTCAATTGGGACAGTTTCGTTAGTACTTACAAATTCAAAAGACTGGTTTTTTGTTGGAGAAGCAATTAACAGGTTAAATGTATTTTCCTGTGTTGAAGTGGCTGTATTATTTGAAAAGAAATTTAACGGCAGTTTACTTTTGACACTGAAAAATATAATCAATGCAAGTCCGATAATTATAATGAAAATAACATACGGAAACCTGTCAAGAAAAAATGTTTTTTGTCTTTTTAATTTTTTATCGTTGTTTCTGTCATTCATTATTTTATAAGTACCTGATTATAACACTATTATAATATTGTTTTATACAAACTTTAATTTTAATTTCAAAAATAAGAAAACATAATTTATTCATGAGCTTCCTGCTGTTTCTTTCTTTCTTCAATAATAGATTCCGCCAGATTTTGTGGCAGATCATCGTAATGGGAGAACTTCTGACTGAAAATACCCCTGCCTTGTGTCATTGACTTAAGGTCAACAGCATAATTAAATGTTTCCGACTGGGGAACCATTGCTTTTATAACCTGATTATGTTTATCAGCAGAGATGCTTATAATTTTACCTCTTTTGGAATTTATATCTCCGATTATGTCTCCCATATATTCTTCCGGAACAGTTATTTCAAACTCCATTATCGGTTCAAGTATAACCGGTGATGCATCCGCCATTCCTTTTTTAAATGCCATCGATGCGGCAATTTTAAACGCCATTTCGGAAGAATCAACCGTATGATACGAACCATCATATAAGTTAACGCCGACATCAACAACAGGAAATCCTCCTAAAATACCGGCAAGCAATGCTTCCCTGATACCCTTTTCCACGCCAGGTATGTAACCTTTGGGGATAGACCCGCCGAATATGGTGTCTTCAAATTTAAAACCCTCACCTTTTGCCCGAGGTTTTATTTCAATAAGAACATGGCCGTACTGGCCTCTGCCTCCGGACTGCTTTTTGTATTTATACTCTGATTTTGCGGCTTTCCTGACTGTTTCTTTATAAGCGACTTTAGGGGTTTCCATATTAACTTCGATATCAAATTTTTCCTTTAATTTTTCTTTTACAATTGCAAGGTGAAGCTCGCCCATACCCCAGACAATGCTTTGTTTTACCTCAAGATTATTTTCAAGCTTAATCGTAGGGTCCTCTTCAATAAGTCTTGTTATCCCGTTATTGATTTTTTCCTCGTCACCTTTTGTTGCGGGCATGATGGCTTTTGGGAAAATGGGTTCAGGATATGTAACTTTCCCCAGCTCCAGAGGTTTATCGGAATTTGAGATTGTATTATCATTGGAAATGTCGGTAATTTTTGCAACTGCGATTATATCACCAGCGGTTGCCTCCTGGATTTCCGACTGGTTTTTGCCCTGTATTTTTAGAAGGCTTGCAAATTTAAAGCTATTCTTTGGGCCTGAAACAAAATAACTGTTACCGGGTTTCATAGTGCCTGAAAAAATCCTGAAAACAGATAATTTTCCTATAAAAGGATCTGCCATTGTTTTAAATACATATGCTGCAAGCTGACCTTCATTTGAAAAATTTATTTCAACCTCATTCTTGCTGTTGATTTCATTTGCGGTTATTTTTGAAATTTCAAACGGTGAGGGAAGTAATGTATTAATATAATCCATTAAGATATCTATACCTATATTTTTCCCTGCGCTTATTGCAAAAACCGGAATTATGGAACGATTTAAAACTGATTTTCTTAAAATTTCATTTATGCTTTTTATATCAATTTCTTCACCATTTAAATATTTTTCAAGCAATGATTCGTCATTTTCAACAATGTCTTCAATCAGAGAATTGTATTTGGAATCGGCAAGCTCTTTCATTTTTGCATCCATATCGGTTTTTATACCTGTTTTTGAATCACTTTTATATGAATAAGCTGTTTTTTGCAATACATCTACGATCCCATTAAAATTTTCACCTTCTCCGACAGGCAGAGTGAAAGGCACAAGAGGTACTGAAAAGTTTTTTCTGATATTTTCTATTGCTTTTAAGTAGTCTACATTTTCCTGGTCCATTTTATTCATTATGCAGAAAACAGGAGTCGATTTTTTATCAAGTTCTTCGATTATTTTTTCCGTTACCGCCTGAATACTTGCTTTAGGATCAAATAACAATAAAGCGCCGTCTATAACCTGTATTGCTTCCAGAGTCTGGCCGATAAAATCCAGATAGCCAGGGCAATCTATCAAATTTATATGATGATTTTTCCACTGATAGTTCAATATGCTTGAACTGATTGAAAACCCTCTTTTGGTTTCAAGCGGACTGAAGTCCGAAACTGTATTTTTAGTTTCAATTTTACCCAGTCTGTCTATTGCCCCTGAATCAAATAAAAAGCATTCGGCAAGTGTTGTTTTACCTGTGTTATTTCCTGAAACAAGTCCTATAACTCTCTTATTATCTGTGTTCGAACCGGCCATTAAGTCCTCCTGATATATTGCAAATTATTAGAAAAATATTTTAAATAACATTATCTTGAGAAATAAAAAAAGACACCAAAAAAACAAAGAAAAATATATCATAAAATAAGTCGTGTGTAAAAAAATATACTAAAGCAAACCTGCTGAATGAAAATTAATGAACGTATATGATATATTATTAATTTTTTTTTGTGCTATAATACATTGTTTATTTTTAGTGATAAAATGTTAACTGCTAAAACTAATTATAATGATATATTGAAAGTAATTTTATTTGAAGTTCAATAAATTTATTTATCGGATATAATTGTTTTAAGAATTATAACCTTAAAAGGGGGACTTAATGGGATTTTTAGGAGTAATAATACTAATAATAGTTATTTTGGTAGCAATATTAATTATTTTTATAGGACTTTATAACTCTATTGTTTCACTTAGAAACAGAGTAGATAATGCCTGGTCTCAAATTGACGTTCAGCTGAGGAAAAGATTTGATCTGATCCCTAATCTTGTCGAAACCGTGAAGGGTTATGCGGCTCACGAACGGGAAACTTTAGAGAAAGTAATACAGGCAAGGCAGATCGGGCTTGATGCAAATACGGTAAAAGATCAGGCACAGGCTGACAATATGATCAGCAGCACTTTGAAGTCATTATTCGCAGTTGCTGAAAATTATCCTAATTTAAAAGCTGATGCTCATTTTACAAAACTTATGGAAGATCTTCAGGGCATAGAAAGTAATATTGCTTTTGCAAGACAATTTTATAATGATATGGTTATGCAGTTTAATACCAGAATTCAGACATTTCCCGGTAATGTTTTTGCAGGTATGTTTAATTTTAAGGCAAAAGATTATTTCCTGGTTGAAGATACAACAGCAAGAGAGCCGGTTAAGGTTCAATTCACAAAA
>JAJFVM010000094.1 GCA_021371805.1 bacterium | reverse complement strand
GAAGGAATTTGCAAAGAACCTCTTTAACAAGCAGGTAATGGCTACCGACGGAACAGAAATAGGAACATTGAGTAACGTTGTAGTCGAGATTAAAGGGGGAAATATTATTGACATGGTGGTTGCCCCTAATGTCAATTTAGACACTTCCAGGTACAGGAAAGCGGATAACTTTATCCTCATTCCTTTCGATTCCGTAAGTGCCATTAAAGACTATATAATAATAGATAAGATGAAAGCAAAGACAAGCTAAAATCTAAAGAGGAAGGGGACGAAAATTCCTTTCCTTTCTGACATTATATTTGTTTTCTAATTTTTCTTTTAACAGAGGAACTCTCCTTTTAGTTCCGCCTGTTTTCATTAAAACTTATTTTCATTAAAACTTATTTTCATTAAAACTTATTTTCATTAAAACTTGCTTTCATTAAATTTACTTTCGCTAAAATCTGCTTTTGTTAAAGGGATTTTATTTTAATCGCAATTTTTCGACTCGAAAAAGCTTTCCTAATCACAGTTTTAACCGCGATTTTACTTTCAGCAAGGAAAGAAATAGAAAATAAACATGATATTCCTTGAATAACATGCACAACTATATGAAAATGAATGCTGGTGGCAGCATTTTCATGCTAAAATAAGTTATTTAATTTATTTTCCGCAGTAAAATTACTAGGTTTGGTGTTTTTCAAATTATTCACTTACTTAATTTTCAGTGCTTGAAATGCCTTATTTTTCGTGTATCAAGTGTGCTATTAACCATACTAAGTTGAAAAAAGAGGTATACGACACTAAAATTGTTTTTGGAATAATATCAACCAACTGAATAATATCAACCAACTAATAGTGCATGACCCAAATGTAGCTCTAATTGGAAAACAACAACTGAATAAAGAAAGATACTTGTTAAAAAATTAAACCCGGAAATAGTAGTAATACTTATAAGTTAATGCAAACTAATAAAATTTGGGTGACCAGGAAACATGGATACTTCTAAAATACGATACATATAATAAAAATGGCAATCTCACAATGACTATACAGGTTCAGGATCTAAAGTAAATACTGGAATTCCTGGTTCTGAATTTGTTTTTGAAATTCCATCTGAGGCAAAAATAATTGATCCTGTATGAGAGCATTCTTTAATGTTGCGTAATCTATAATGAGAAGTGATGGTCATTGAACAAAATTGATGAATGCCTAAATAAAAATAAAAACTTGTATTATATTTCACGACTGATTCTTTTTTTTCTTGCATCAAGTATTATTACGGGATATATGCATAGTGACATAATATATGGAATAAAAAATGGGATTATTACTGTAGTCGGACTAACAATTTTTATAATTTTATATGAAAGGCGCAAAAACAAAAAAAGAAATGTTTGACGCATAATTGGACTTGAATGTGCATTGAAAAATATATTCAAGAACTGAATGTATCCTATTTTCAGAATAAAATTTCCGCATTTTCCGTAGATGAGAAAACAATTAAAGTACTGAGATTGATGGGGAAAAATACGAAGAAAATTATGTGTGAAAAATAGTGCGAAAGTAGGATTCAAAAAAGATTTATAAGATTTACTTAAAACAATTTTATCAAGATTTAGTTTCCTGAATTTCTGTTTACGTTCCAAGAAGGACTTCGAGAGCTGTTCTCTTTGTTTTGCTTCCCAGACTTTCTTTTCAATAACTTTATTTTCTCTGTAAGTTTTTTCAATTGATTTGATATAATTTTTTCCACTTTCACTTATTTCATAAGTGCCGTGGTGTGTTTTTTCCACCAGATTGCTATCTTTTAATTCGGCTAAATGATTGGCTAGTGCCGATTTTTTAATATC
>JAJFVM010000086.1 GCA_021371805.1 bacterium | reverse complement strand
AATTACTCTTTCAGCAGCTTTGTTTTTTTCATTATCAATAATTATGATGTCTTCATACATCTTTCTGCGAGACTTATTATGATTGACTTCCTTTTTGAGTATAATGATAACTTCTTTTATTTCTTCTGCTGTCATGTTATTTTGATTTTATTTCTGCCTCTTGCTTTAATTTAGTGATCTTCGCTTGTAAATCCTCAACATAAGGAACGTATTGACCATAAGTACCAAACCAGCCTATCAATTCATCTTGTACTCCAATTATCTCTTTCAGCTTCAATATCTCTTTCTCCATTTCCCTTACCTGTAAGAGCAGGGTATCATTTGCCTTGACCTGAAATTCGATACGCTTATTCAGCTTGTCGATCTTAGGCCGATATAATGATTCGATATCCGTGGTAAGTTTATCTATTGTTGATTGAATAGCATAATCTTTATATCCGGCACGTTCAAGAATTTCAAATAATGAATATTCTCCTATTATATGTTTTGTATATAGTACTTCAATAATTTTTGCTGTCATAAGTTTGTGTTTTTAGGTTCAAATTTTCCACAAGCTGGCCAATTAACTCTGTGATCTGTTGAAGGTGATCTGCTACATTTGCGCCAACGGCATTTATAATACTTCTTTGAAGATTCACTGCAACATAAATAAATGCATTCTTTACATTTATGATCACCTTCCAATAATCCATACCAGCCAACCATAGGATTATACTTGCATGATCCATCAGCATTATAAAGCTCTTTACGTAGTCTTTTTTGATGCTGTTTTTTTGTTTCAGGTGTTGTATTATTTCCAAATAGATCTTTCATAAGTGCCGTTTTACTTTGTCATAATAAATTTTTGTTCAAAATTATCCCTAATTAATCTTGCCGTTTCTATATTTTTCAATCCTATAAATATTTCTGAACTTTTTGAAGATAATTATATGTCATTTCACTCTTTATATTTCCGTTCCATGCCCGGATCAGCCTCTCCTCATTTCCTATTCGTTTTGCGAAAAACATAAATATCTCTTTGCTGATTTCCGGATCGAAAGCATCCTTCAACTTATAATCCTTGCCCGTTAAGCGATTGTAATGAGCTATCCGACTCGGCTGTATTTGACTGATGCCAACACTCGGCTGATTGTTTACGTCCCAGCAGAACGCATCAGGATTGCCTCCAGACTCAACCATTATCACAGCCTGCCAAATCGCTTCAAGATTGTTAAATGGTTCAGTTTGAAGCACAACCGGCACCTGATAACCTGGAGGCGCAGAAAGTACCTGGCAAAACAGGAGCATTATTAAGATTAGTTTTTTCATACCAGATCAGTGTTATAATGTTCGTATCTCTCGAACTCATCAGGCCATCGGGTAAAATATGACATGATCTCTTTCATCTCTTCCCGGTAATCCGGGTAAATGTCTATTTGATTCTGTACCGATTTACAGGCATGCAGGACCGTTGCATGGTCCTTGTCATTAAATAATCTGCCGATCTCTGCCAAAGATAGCCCTGTATATTTCTTAACTAAAAACATTGCCTTATGCTTCGCTGCAATAAGTGGCCCGAACCGTCGCTCTGATTTTATTTGATCGACTTCTAAGTGTTCATGATTTGCCACTTTTTTTATTATAACTTCAGGTGTTAAAATGTCGCTTTCGTTCATAGCATTTATCTTTTTAAAAGTGAATCATTAATTGTATTCCTGTCTATTTCAGTTATGGCCTCGTGGCACTCCTCACAAACAGAAATAAGTTCATAGAGCGGTTCATTTTGCCAATGTCTATAGCTGATATGATGAACCTGGGTTGCTCTCCTCTTTAAACAAGCCTGACATAAATACCCGTCTCTTTTTAATACCTCATCCCTCTTTTCCCTCCACTCCATAGAACTTAGGTATTTATTATGTTTATCAAACCATTCCTGCTTTTGTTTTTCCTGACTTGTCTGAATTAACTGAGAATAACGCTTACTATATTTTTCAGACTGTTCATTAAGCCACTTATCATATATTTGCTTGTCAAGTAATTTTACCTCATTCATGTTTAAATCTGACTGCTTAATAAATTGTCCGAATAAGGTGAAACAGGATGAACACATATTCTGAACCCTAAAACTTCCATTAACAGCATATTTTCTCAGAATACTTTTCTTATGATCACAACATTCAACCTTAAATGAATAGCAATCAGGACAGATGATTAATTTATCCTTGCCAAAATTCTCATAAATGAGCTCACCCGTAAATCCGCATTTTTCACACTTTATGCTCATATCACATTGAATTTATAAATGGTGATTCTAACTGTTGAATACTGTTTGTAAATTCAACCTCCGGCAATCCTTTTTCATTGACTATAAAGGAAAACTTATCAAAGTCATAAGTTCCCCGGATCAGGTCACAGCTTACCTCACTTCTTGAATTATCACTTTCATCCTTTGTTACTGAGATAACACATTCAGCCTTTTTTAAAATACTACTTCCTAAATGTCCTGTTGCATAGTTGTCATTCTTGTTTTGGTGGATGACAGTACATATGTGGACATTATATTTCTTTGTCCATTTCATTAAAAGAGTAACCACCCTGGATGCTTCAATTTCATCGTTAATGGCATTTGCCAGGTCAGCGATTCCGTCAATAACAATAAATCCCATCTGATCCCCGCCCTTAACAAGAAATCTGTCAATAATTTCACAACGTTCAAATGGAGAATATTCCCTGAGATCAAAAGCGCCAAAGTTTGGGGACTTGCCTACCATGTCCCAAACTCTTCTTGCAGATACATAAGCATCATAATTGCTTTGCTCAGTATCAAATAATACAACCCCTGATTTTGATTTCGGAAGTTCTGCAAGGAATATCTTTCCGTAATAAGTGTTTATAGTCATAGAGCTAAGGAATAGGGTTGTTAAAAATGTTTTCTTTGACTTGCTTTTTCCGGTCACTGCGCTGAAATTTCCAAGTGTGAAAACTCTATTGTACATATATTCACCACCTATCCGTGTTTTGATCCTTAAAATAACCGGAGGCTTTGCAACTGGTATTTCAAGATCAATAAATGATTTTTCCAGAATAGCATCAAGGGTTTTTTCTTTTGTCTCTTTGGATTGTGATTCAAATTTTACCGGCTGTTTATCATCTGTCTGGTATCTTTGATAAAGATCCTTTGCAAACTGTTTAAAATCCCCGTTATATTTTAAAAGTCCGATAACCTGAAATGCTGTATATCCTTTTTCCTGTTCAAATGGATGACCCGAAGAGGAGAAATTATAAAATATCCCAGGGTATGCCTTGCCAAGTGTAGCACTTATTCCCTTTTTTTTATCAGGCCGCTGCCATATTCCCTCTTTCAATTCCTTCCATCCATGATCTTTTAGGGTACTTATCATTTCTTCCAGTGAGACCGGATCATTATTAAACTTATTCCCGACAGTATCTTTTTCCTCTTCGGCCTTATTAATTACTTTTACGTTTTTGTTGAATGTCCTGCAGGCCGAAAGTAATACTGCCCTATCTTCCGATGTTATATAAGGGATATGAAAAATGTTATTGCGGATGACATTATATCCGGGTGTAGGACTGACAACAAAATAGCCACCCTCTCCCCTTGTCTCAATCAAAACATCTGCCCTTTGTCTGCCGTTTTCATCTGTACGTATCCGGGAAGCTAATTTCTGATTCCCCTCAACAAGATCACAGCGGTATAGTAAATGGAAACCTCCTGATACTGTAGATTGAATCGGAAGAAAATATTTTTTAACAATTTCAGTTACTCCCTCGATAGTTGAGAACTCCTGCAGAACTTGTTTTGCATCCCCGAAATGATTATCAAAATCCAAACATTCAAGACCTCCGGATATTTTCCCGGCAATTAGTGCAATACCATGACTGAGGGCGTATTCAGCTTTATTAATCCAGCCACCCTTCCATGATTCACCCTTTGGAATTGCTGGCATCTTATCTTTACCCGTTGGTAAGCTTGCAAAGCCAGCCTTATGATATTTTTCAAATGCTTCAATCATTTCCATTCCGTTATTTGTGGATATTGATTTTTAGCGAAGGTTTGAAACGTCCCGTAGATTGTTGTCCTTTTTTTAGGATTACCCCAGTCCTGCATCTTTTCAAAAATCTGAGTTATGTTAATTTTATATTTCTCTTTTACATACCATATTTTTTGAAACTGGGTAAAACTTAACTGGGTAGGCATGGAGAGCAAAACTGTTAATGGGATCATCAGATTATTTTTCCCAAACAGGACTTCGACTATTGAAATATAGTTTTCATTATTCCCGGATTTTAAAATTTCTGAATCGTAAAAATTGCTATATATAATTTCTTCTTTTCCTTCTTTATATTCTTGTTCGTGCTCGTTTGCTTTACCTTTTGGTTTACCTTTTGGCTTTTCGTTTGGGTTGCCGTTTGCTTTACCTTTTGATTGATATATATTATATTTTACTATTGATATTATGGTTGTTACATTTGTTTTTTGCCTTACTATTTGGTTATCCTTTTCGAGTTCTCTAAACCACCTTTCACATTTATTCCTCGACCACTTCCACCTTTTTGCTAAACTAGCTGTATCATAACCAAGTTGTCCGGCTTTTAACTCTACTTTTATTCCTCTTTTATAAAAAAATCCCGGTTCATGATTAGCCAATAATAAAAGATCAATCCATGCCATATTTCTGCAAAATTTTTCTGAGAAGTAATAAGGATTTTCAAATATTTTTCTGTATAATTTTATCCAGCCTTCCATATCAAAAAGTTAAGCCGGCTCCAAACAAAAATCCTCGCAGGTACGCATGACTGAACCCTTGAGGACTTTTGACCGGAAGCCGGCTATTTTGCAAATATAAATTAGCTCGTGAACTCATGTCATGCGTTTATTATAATTGTAAATATACTAATAATCTTTTTATTCTGGTACATATAAATCTGAAATATTTATTAACATATTTATAAACAACCTCATTTAAATGACCCGTCTGATGCTGAAGACAAAGTAAACGGATAAATTTTCCTACCTGTTCATCTGTCATAAATACAGTTCCGGTATAAAAATCTTGACTATAAAATAAGAATGCAGGGTCTTTCATTTATTTTTTATAATTAATACGTCTCTTTCAAAAAATGGTGTATTTATAAAATCAAAAAAAGCAAATGTATTTCCACTTGTATTTTTACCTCTTTGTAAATAAGCATTTTTATACATATAATAGTCATTACTATTCAATCCTTTAGGATGTTTCCAGATGCCATCTATGACAGGTATATTCATTTTTGCAATATTATCCCATTCATTCATGGGTAATAATTTCAAATCAATAATATTACAAATTTTGTTATTCTTTAAGTATAAAAATACATTTATATTAAGCATTTTCGCAAGTGATAAATAATTATCATAACAATGCTTTTCAATTCCACTACTATTTTTGATTTCAAGTAAGCAAGATTTATCTTTATAGATTAATGTTATATCAGGATAATGTCTAATGAACAAGGATGTTTTATCATTATTTTTTGTTATTAATTGTCTGCCATTTATGCTGCTTTTAAGATATTCATATCCCGACAAAATATATTCAATATTATTTTCATCAAGAAATTTAATCACCTCATTCTGAAGTTGATTGGCTTTTTTTATTCTTTCATCAAATGCACTCATATTTTATTCCATTTTCTATTGCTCTATTTATTATATCAATACAGAATTGTTTATCTATTTCTGCATTATAAGATATTCTATTCATTTTTTCAGACATTAAAAGAGTGGTGCCGGAACCAGCGAAGAGATCAAAAATATTGTCATTTTCAGATGAAAACATATTTATTAATTCTGCGATAAATTCATAAGGTTTCCTTCCTTTGTGATTTGTATCTTCTGTTTCACTTGTTTTAATTGTAATGCTGAATAAATCTTGAGGTATTTTGACTTTACCTTTACTAAAAATTGAAGCTTTTATATAATTTGCAAATCCACATTTACCATGAGTCATACCATTTTTTATATAACATATTATTTCCCATATATACGGCATATTTGTTTGATTATAGAAATTAAATGCTTCCCATCCCCCGGGAGTTACGGCCATCACTTCACATTTATCAATAAATATGTCTTGTTCCCAAATGAAACCCGAATCCCAATTATCTACATTAGCATTATAAGGCGGATCGGCAAATCCAAATTTACAAACAGGTAAAAAATCTATAAAATCAATATCTAAGTTATTTCCATAATAAAGAAATTGATTACCTATTTTATGCCATCCTTTTGTTATATCTGTTATATTCTGTTTTAAAACTTCATTTATATTATTGGCAATTTGTTGTCTATTTTGTTTTTCTTTATTCTTATTATTCTTAACAATTTCTTTTAATAATGCAGTTTTGGTTAAAGGTTTTTTTTCAGCAATAAATGAATTTATTTTCTGTTCAAATTCATTATCTGATATTGATGCTAAATTTTTTGAAGTAGAGCTTTCCTTACGTTTTATTTCTAATTCGGGAAGGGTTTGAACGGTGTTCCTGTCGGGTACACCGTTGGGAATATTTGCCCCTCCTTTATTTTGTGTTGCTATTTCTCCCTTTTGCTGACCTTGCTCAATAAGTTTTCCCATTTCCCGGATAGCACGAATTTCAATTTCAGATGCTTCATTTATCATATCCCTTCCCAGTGACTTTGCTTGTGCATAAGCCTTAACAGCTTTAGCAATATCTCTTATTTCACGTATTTCATTAAGGTCTTTTGCTTCCATTAATGCTTGACGTGCTTTATTTAATTTTATTAATTCATCCATATAAATTCTAATTAAAAAACCTCTTTCAATTCCGCAATAATCATAACAAATTATTTGCAAATTATTTCATACGTTACATGATTTCCCAGAGCATCGGTAAACTCCCCGGTCTGTCCTTGTATCTCCGGTACCTGGAAGCATGGCACCTGTTCGATCTTTGGCATGATAATCAACGGGTGGTAAACGGTCATACACTCGCAGTAAACCTTTGGCTTTGTACATGATGTCAGCATTAATAAAGCTATGAGAATTATATATTTCATAAAAACTATCTTTGGAGATAGCGGTTCTGAATCGATTGTTTTTTGAGTGTAGGTCATTGGAATAATGTTGGGTAAGATTTATTTATTTCCGTCTTAGCAAATCCGAATGTTTCAATATCATGCTTACGCTGCTGATAGGTATTGATTAAAGCAAGTGCATCTTTATAAAAATTCTTTTTTATCTCAAATCCTATTGCTTTTCTTTTAAGTTCATTTGCTGCTATCAATGTTGTTCCGCTTCCAGCAACCGGGTCAATAACTACATCACCCTCATCAGTAAAAATCTTAATCAAATATTTTAAAAGCGGGACTGATTTTTGTGTCGGGTGGATCTTCGGCGTTTCGGTATCTCTTTCAACCTCTATGCAGTTGAATATCATTTTGCCGTTATTGTTGAACTTCGGCAGCTTGTCCCGGTATAGGATTAAACCATATTCGCAGTTACCAACAATTCGCATATTTGCCTTTAACACCTGAGCAGAAAAATTTTTTCTGAATACCAGATTAATATAGTTGTTCAGTCCGTATTCCTTAGCAAGTCTTATAAGGCTGAACTGCTGTTCAAATTCACAGAAGACAATCATACATGGCGCCTTCCCGGTTTCCTTTGGTTCCTTTATTAACATTGTTGAACAGAAGTGCATAAACTCTTTAGTGCGGAAATCTTTATCAGTATCAAAGAACTCTTTCCCGGCAAGTTCGCTTTCTCCGTTTGCATTGTCCCCGTTTATGTACCATGCCGGATTACTGCCATAGGCATTTTTACCGATGTTGTAAGGAATGTCAGCAATGATTAATTGCGCTTTAGGAAGCTGATAAGGTTTATAATTCTGGAAATGGTCATTAATAAGTTTAATCATATCTTTAAATTAACTGCGGCGACCATTGAAATCATGAAGTCCGGTGTGTAAAGAACGCAGCCGCCGCAGTGGGTTAATAATTTTCTGATTCGTGATCTGCAACAATGTCCGAAAGTGATAGTTTGAACTTACGGTTAAACTCTGACCTTAGCACCTGAATCTTTTCCTTGTCAGCTGCGGGGTATTTCGATAAGTGTATTATCCTTAGCCGGATGCGAAGTTCATTTTCTTCTGTCAGGTGACAGTTTTTGATAAACTGACTAAGGTTGTTATAGTCCGATTCGAAGATCATTTCAGCCTCCTTGTGGCCTATTCTAAAAATGTAACCTATGCCGACGGCTAAGGCGAATAATGCCACGATTGCGATAATTAATTCTGTTGTCATTTTATTTTAATTTAATTCCAATGATTTAGATATTCATAATCTTCATCATCTACTAATGTAACTTTGCCTTGTGTCAATTTTATTTCTTTCATTGTACCAACCATTAATATAATGTACCAAAAAAAGAAGTGAGAAAGAGTTGGTACTTCTCCTTTCATCAGGCAATTACCCCTGACTATCTCACTCCAAAGATAATAAATATATTTCATTTAAGATATATTTTTTTATTACCAGCTAAAAATGAATTATGAATATATATCAGATCACCTGCTGATACAATCCCCTCTACAGCAAACTTGTAATGTCTCTTGCAGAGATTGATTATTATCTCTGTTTTAGGTGAGGTGATTGATATATGGTATTTGTAACCACCTTCAGCTCCGCAGGCTTCACACAGGTTTGCTTCCATAGATTATCTTTATTTTGCGGTTCGACCTTCTGACCCGCCACCAGCGACGGATAAGCTTAAAAATGAATTTCAGCATCTTTCGTCGTTTAAAATCTGGTTGAATAATTCTCTTTCGTATATTTCAGCGAGTTCCCGTTGTATTGCTTCCGATTCCCGGATAAGCTGTTCCGATTCGCGGTTATTGTCAAACTCCTTTATCATCCGGAAATAACACTTCTCCCTCCAATCATGCCATAAAGGCTCCTCCTCATGCATATATGCCTCTAATTCGAATTTTAAGCCACATCCAGGGCATCCGATTGAATCGATAGTATCTAAGTCCGGTTTGTACCATTCAACCCCGCAAACGGGACAAGAATAAGCCACAGGGGCAATGATTAACTTTTCGCTCATAATTTGTCAACATAATATTTATAAAACTCTTCCCATTTATGATCTTCAGGATCGGGCAGTGTTATTGCAAGTTCTGATGATGCAAATTGCTGAACATGATCCAATAAATATTTAAACTGAACTGTATTTAATCCCGTAGTTGATTTAAGTGACTTAACCTTTCCAAACATTTCAAATAATTCTGCCGGAATAAATTCATCTTTAAAATACTCATGCAGTTTCATCCTATCGTTACCAGTTTCAAATGATAAACATGTAAGCCACAACCAGTAAAGATTATTTTGAGATATGGTTCTCCGTACCCGCTTTTCAGTTATTTCAACTGTAAAAGTCTTTTTAAGGTCCAGACGTTTAATCTGAGCGATAACCATTTCCCGGTCAATTTCTGTTTGAATTTTACGTTTCATTTGGTCAGAAAATTGTTAATGTAAATTAAGTGTGATTCCTTTGTGTCCAGAAGTTCATTGCTCAGTGTCCTGTACATCATTCTTTCCTGATCATAAACCATATACCTATGCGCTGTATTATGGTCTTTATTTGTCAAAAATAAAACATCTTTGTAGTGTTCTTTATTATATGACCAGTGATGTTTTTCAAATCCTTCCGGGGGCTTAATATGAGCTGAATGGTTTTTTGCAATTTGCTTTTCAGGATATTTTTCAATATATCGATTCATTATAATTCTTTTTTCGTCGGTTCCAATTTTATAAATATCCTTATAATTTAACCTTCTGTATTTTTCTCTCCCTCTTGTTTTTTCTTTTTCGTGCCATTCAGGATTTATGATGTTTTTTTCATAATCGATTTTTACATCTTTCTTTGTACAATCCTTGCACTTGTTTAGATGTCCATCCCCCATTTGAGGATGGACATAAAATTCAGATAATTCTTTTTCGATTCCGCATTTAAAACATTTCTTCATTGCTTTTTATTTCAAAGATAATTAAAATGTTTAAAACGGCAATACTTTTAATGAATATATTTATATTATAAATTGTGATAAAACTCCTAATGCGATAGGAATTGTTAAGATGAACGGAAGATCATCATTTTCCGCCTGAACAACTGGTGAACTTAATGGCTCCGATGAACTGGTCCCGTCCCACACCTGAAGATTACCCAAAATCGGAAGGCTCCGGAGTTCATCCTCTGTCATTGCTTCCCGGACTTCTTTGCTGAATGATTGCTTTAAAATATGAGTGTCTTTATTTCCCTCTTTCCGTTTTGCCGGGTCAATCTCAAAGCCGACAATATCAAGATAAATCCCTTTGTCCCCTTTGAAAAGTCGGTTCTTTTCAATCGGGATAACAAGGCATTCAACC
>JAJFVM010000080.1 GCA_021371805.1 bacterium | reverse complement strand
GCATCCATATCTATATACTCGTTATTCCATACAGGTATTTCCGCACTTTTGGATTTCATTTTCCCCCTGAGTGACGGAATTCTTGGAATATTTATATCTTTACCAACGGAAATTGCAGCCGGCAATTTAACTTCAAATGTTTCATATCTGTCTTCCATTAACCTTTTTACTATAATTTTATTTCTGTCAATTACGTTGATCTTGCTTGCATATCCGATAAAAGGAATATTTAAAATCTGTGCAAGTTCAGGACCAACCTGGCCTGTATCCCCGTCCAGGGTTTGTTTTCCTAAAATTATTATTTTCCAACCCTCAATTTTCTTGATTGCTTTTGAAAGTGTATAAGATGTCGCCCACGTATCAGAACCGGCGAATGCCCTGTCGGATAACAGAATTGCACTGTCAACTCCCAGTGAAATAGCCTCTCTTAATATTTCCGCCGAATGAGGAGGCCCCATACTAAGTGCAATAACTTCAACATCCAAAGCATCATCTGCGGAAGCCATAAGTCTTTCTTTAAGGCTGACTCCTTCTTCTATAGCATAGTTGTCAAAAGGATTAATTATGTTTTCGATTCCTTCTCTTATTAATGTATTGGTTTCGGGATTTATCTTTATTTCCGTTATCCCCGGAACCTGTTTTATGCATACTATAATTTTTAGTTTATCAGTCATTGCTTCAATAATCCGATCCCCGACCTATTTATTTTTAAAATATTTAACAATTTAAATAAAACCTTTTTTTATCAAATCAAGAGCTATGATGTTTCGCTGAATCTGATTTGTCCCTTCATAAATTTGAGTTATCTTTGCATCTCTCATCATTTTTTCCACCGGGTAGTCTTTCATGAAACCATAGCCTCCAAGTATCTGCACAGCATCTGTTGTAACTTTCATCGCCATATCGGAAGCAAACAACTTGGACATCGCAGATAATCTGGAAACATCTTTTTCACCGCTGTCTATAACCTGAGCGGTATAGTATACAAGAGATCTCGCAGCTTCAACATTTGTTGCCATATCGGCAAGCATATGCTGGATTGCCTGAAATGAAGATATGGGAGCATCAAATTGTGTTCTTATTTTTGAATAATTCAAAGCTTCTTCCATTGCAGCCTGTGCTACACCTACGGCCTGTGCACCTACCGCAGGTCTTGACTGATCGAAGGTTTTCATTACGGTTATGAATCCCATACCCTCTCTTGATATTATGTTTTCTTTCGGAACTTTACAGTCATTAAACACCAGCTCTCTGGTTGCCGAGGCTCTGATTCCAAGCTTGTCTTCTTTTTTGCCAAATCCGAAACCATCCATTCCCTTTTCAACAATGAATGCACTGACTCCTCTTGCTCCCTTCCCTGGATCGGTTTTAGCAAAAACAGTATAAATATCTGCTTCTCCACCATTGGTTATCCATTGTTTTGTTCCATTTAAAATATAATAATTACCTTCTTTAACTGCGCTTGTTCTTATTGCACTTACATCACTCCCGGCATCTGCCTCAGTTAGTCCAAAAGCTGCAAGCTTTTCTCCGCTTGCAAGTTGTGGAAGATACTTTTCTTTCTGCTCTTCACTACCCATTAAGATTATTGGAATGAAGCCAAGACCGCTTGCAGCATAAGTTGTTGCCACACTTAGATCACCCCTGCTTAATTCTTCTGTTGCAAGACATACTTCAAAAATACCCGTCCCCATTCCGCCATATTTTTCCGGTATAAATAACCTGAAAAGGTCGCTTCTTCCGATTTCTTTTATAATATCTATAGGAAAAATCTTTTTCTCATCGTATTCTGCCCTTACAGGAATAATCCGCTCATCAACAATTTTTCTGCAAATTTCTATTATCATTTTTTGCTCATCGGTCAGTAAATATCTCATAAAACCCCCAATTAATTTTCTATAGAATTCAATAAAAAGACGTTAAGGCGAGTTAATAGTTTCTTTAATGTATAAATATTTACTCACCTCTTTTATATGAAGCAAAATGTGAATTTTTATATTTTATAAATTATAAATATAAATATAATATTTATAAATATTTTTTAAACCAGTCAGGAATTATTTTTATTGCTTTGCTTTTTGTCGATTCACAAGTAATCCATGATTACCATATTCAGATAGTTTAAATTACTTAATTCCCTTTTCTTTTTCAAAAAGAAGTTTTGAATTCTCTTCATAAGGCACAGCAAAATCTTTCTTCTCATCCATGATCAGCAAAGGTTTTGGGAGAATTTTACTTGCAAAATCTATTGTTTTTAACAGAAATAAGTTAAGAAGATGTTGATAATTTTTATTTATATTTATTAGTTTTATAAAATATTATTTATGTCAAATTATACGTCCCCGTGACACGTGACATTTATTTAGTCAAGATGAAAAACTTCTTCAAGCATTTCAATTTCAGGTCCCAGAATTGTGGGGTCATTATTTATAAAATATTTAGCCATTGCGTTTTGCCATCTTGTATTGACTTCAGTAGCAGCCAGCTTTTTGCTGCCTTCTTCTAAATTATCATGTTCCAGATATGCAAACATTGCGCCATCTTTTCTAAAATATATTGAATAATTCCTGTATCCACAATCTTTTAATGCTTTTTTCATATCAGGCCAAATATTGTCATGATTCTTTTTGTACTCTTCTTTTAATTCAGGTTTTATTTTCCAAATCATACCATACCTTGCCATTTTATTTCCTCCTACTTATTTTTAAAAATATTAGTTTTATTTTAAAATTTTAAAATAAAACTAATTCAGATAAATTAACTAAAAAAACATAGAATATTTTTTTACAAATATTATAATTCAAATCTAAATATTTTTATTTATTTTGCTTTTATCTATTTGCCATATCTATTATTTATCTTATATTTCCCTTCTGCCAAAATATTATCTGTAAAGTCAAGTAATCAGACGTTTCTGTATTTATCCCTTCTTTGCCTCTAATGCCTTTACAAACTCCTTGGCAGCAGTTGATGCATCAGGTGCATAAAGCTCAATACCATATCTGTCTGCAAATTCTCTTGTAACAGGAGCACCTCCTACTGCAAGTATTACCTTGTCACGCAGTCCTGCATCTGCTATTGCTTTTATATGAGCAGGTATATTGCCTAAAGTTGTAGTAAGAAGGCCTGAGAATGCAACTATATCAGGGTTGTTTTCTTTTATTGCTTCTACAAATTTAGGATAATCCACATCTATTCCAAGATCTATTACTTTAAGACCCTGGCCTTCAGCCATGGTAATAACAAGGTTTTTACCTATATCATGAAGATCGCCTTTAACTGTGCCTATTACAATAGTGCCTTTTTCTGTTATATGGTTTTCTTTTTTCATGTGCGGCTTAAGTATTTCCATTGCAGCTTTCATTGTCTTGGCAGAAAGAAGCATATCAGGCATGTAAAGCTCACCTGTTGAGAATTTATCCCCTACATATATCATTGCTTTGGAAAGGGAGTTATTTATTATGTCATTTATTTCTATGTTTTGGTCTAGTGCCTGTAAAATTAAAGGCTCTATTTCCTTATATGCTCCTTTTACTGTTGTGTCATAGATTTCATCAAGTATTGCCATTACTACTCCTTTTGGATTTTAAGATTTATAAATAATTATTAATACCTGCCGTATTTATGAATTGCATTAATGTAAGCTATATAGTTTTCATGAGGTATATAGTTAACTATTGAATGAGAACATGTTGCAATATAACCATAACCCGGCTTCATAACTTCCATACGCTCTTTAACATCACTGTCAACCTCATCAGGTGTTCCATTGCCAAGTGGAAACTCAACATCAAAGTTACCGGACAGGCAAAGCCTTGAGCCGTATCTCTTCTTGTAATCATGATAATCTATTCCATAAGGATCCATTGGGTTTAAACAGTTAAGACCCATATTGATAAGATCCTCTACTATATCATCTACCTTGCCATCAGAATGAAACATTATGGGTATGTTGGCATTAAGTGCCGGTTCAAATATACGGGCCATTCTTGGAATCCAGATTTCTTTAAATATTTTAGGGGGGATAAATAGCCCTGTTTTAAATGCAACGTCATCAGCAGGAAATATTAAATCTACTTTTTCTGCTACCATGGCTTTTGTAAGGTTTACAAAATGAACAGTTGATACTTCAAGCATATCCTCAACAAGGTCCCTGTCCTCATATACCATCATCATGAAATCATTCATGCCTACTACAAACTCATAAAGAGTCTGGATTATACATCCATAAAGAGCTGTAATACCCAAGTTTATATTTTGTTTTTTAACTTCTTCTTTGTATTCACGGATGTAATTTACAGTAGACTGTATGGCATTTTCTGAGTCAAGCTTTAAGCTTTCAAAGTCTTTTCTTGTTTTAATTGATTTGTCAAATGCAGGCACCCAGTTGCCATCTTCATCTTGTTTTTTAAAAGGAGTCCATAGCCCTCCATCAAACATCATGATATCCTGGCCTATTATTTTGCACAGCTCAATAAAGTCAGCCGGATACATGGGACGCCCTTGAGGAGCACTTGCTCCTTTTGCTGGATCTCCTCCTACTGCAAGGGTATTCCCTGCATAACGGCCAAGTATTTTCTCTACATGGCTGTCTTCTATTAATATTTCAAAGTTAGGGACTCTGTCTACCTTTTCTCTTTTTAGGGTAGAAAGGAGTCTGTTCTTATCTATTTCCCCTTCATAGGGGAGTATTTTTGTTGATTCTACCAAGATATCCTCCTTTAAATATATTGATAAATAAAAAAATATAAAATAAAAATGCTATGAAAATATTAAAATCTTATAAAAATATTTTTTATGAACCTGTGCCAACGGTTAATCGAATAAGTAAATAAATATTATTACCTTATTTCAAAATAACAAATCAGAAATCAAATCAATATTATCAACTAAATGATAGCCTTTTAGATTCTCATCAATTTCTTTTTCATGTGCTAAAAGTTTTTGTGCCATCTCCTGATATTTCATCATCAATTTGACACCCAGTGCAAGTGATTTTGCTCTGTCATCTCTTGGAGAAATAATATCAATTGCACACCAGCCCTCATAATTTGTTTTATTTAAATAATAATAAAACTCAAGAATTTCCCAAAAATTTACAGTTCCAAAAATCATATCTGGGTCAGCATCTTTATAATTTTCATTAATATGTATCTGATTTAGCTTTCCCCAATAATCAAGAAGTGCCAATGACTCTGCAATGCCTTCCCCTGCCATTAAAGCATGACCGATGTCTAAAGCACATCCAACATTTTTTAAGTTAACATCGTTGACAAAAGCCATAGCTTTACCAGTATCACTTATATATTGTTTTTGCCTTGGATCTTTACTTTTAGCTTCAATGGCAATCTTCATATCCCCAGCATATTCTCCTATTTCCCTTACTGTTTCAACCATATTTTTCCAGCTATCAACATAATTTGTCTGAAATACATAATCATAGCCATCATGAGCAGACCAGAGCATAACACTTCCAGCTTTTGTGGCTTTAGCAAAATCAATTGCCTCTTTAAAAAGTTTTATTGTTTCTTTTCTAAGTTTTTGATCATTGCTGCTAAAAGAACCCTGCTTCCATTTTCTGTCACCCCAGCATTCTACAGCAATATTTGAAACTTTAAGCCCGTAACTTTCAATTTTTTTTATATATTTATCAGGGTCATTTGGAAGTCCAGTAATTGGGTAAAACGTAAACAATCCTGTCAGACCTTTTATTTTTGACATTATTTCCAGCTGCTGATCAACAGTAAGTTCATCAAAATAACCACCCGGAACATATCTTTCAGCATAAGTTCCAAGACACCATAAGTGAGCATCTACATTAAGTTTCATTTAAGTTTCCCTCCTTTTTTTAATAAAAATAGTAAATAAAATCGTTTTTTTATTTCAAACATTATTTTTTTAATAATTATTATTGATTATCAAAAAGCAGTAAAAATGATCTTTAAAAAAATCCTTTAAAATATTTTTATTCAAATTTACTAATTCTTTTAAAAATATTTATTTTTATACTTAATTTTTTATATATAAAATTTATATGTAAAATTTATAAAATCTTTAAATATTTTTCATAAGCGCTGTCCCATATTTCTTTTCCTTTTGGCTCATACAATAAAACATCTGATGAATTCCTGCAAATCACTCTTCCCTCGTTTACATCCTTAATTTCACCTGTTCCTTTTAATTGCATAATAAGATTACCAACGGCTGTGGTTTCAGTTGGACCTGCAGCAACAGGGACACCAAGAGAATCAGAAATCCATTGACATATCAGCTTATTATTTGTACCGCCGCCAACTAACTGCACGAGTTCTATCTTTTTGCCA
The DNA here is from genome assembly GCA_021371805.1 of bacterium. GTDB lineage: Bacteria > Actinomycetota > Humimicrobiia > Humimicrobiales > Humimicrobiaceae > JAMDDL01. Next base: position 6,719 of record JAJFVM010000080.1, on the reverse strand, counting down.
ATTAAATTTTGAGTCTGCTCAATGTTAAACCTTATTTTGAGAACAATGCTTTCATAAAAACTTCTTGAAATCTGTGCTATACCTTCAGGAATATTCTGGCCTTTATTCTTGCAATAATTTGCAATTACTTTTGGCATATCAGATGAAGGTGCAATAAATACAGGATCATCAACATTTATAAATGAATAAAAAGGTTTGGCTGAAGGATAAATCTTATCAATTTCAGGCCACTGGATATTTTCCCCTTTATCTTTTCTCCACTTTCCCATGCATTGCTGGATTATCCAAAGACCATTTATATTTTTTACAAATAAGTTTCTTCCTTCACAACCACCTTCATTTCCATAACCAGATTCAAAAGCTTCCTTAGTTATTATTGGTTCAGAAGTTTCCACTCCAGCTACAAGCCAGGTACCCATACTAATAAAAGCCCAAACTTTTTTTGAGTCAATTACAGGTATACCTGTTTCAGCTGAAGCTGAATCATGAGATGCAGGTGCTATAACAGAAATATTGGGTATTTCAAGTTCATTCAAAACTGAACTTTGAAGATCTCCGACTTTACTTCCAGGCTGAATGATCTGAGGAAAAATATCTTTTGAAATATTTAACTTACCCAAGATCTCATCTGAGTACTTTTTATTTTTCTGATCATATATTATGGAAGTAGTTGCCTCTGTAAACTCATTATATGTATTTCCTGTAAGAAAATAATTAAACAAATCAGGCATCATTAAAAATTTATATGCATTGGAAAGTTCAATTGCATTATTAATTTTTAAACTATATAAATGATAAACAGACATAATGCTCATTATAAGTCCGCCAGTTAATTCAAATAATTTTTCAGGGGGGAAATCTTTATGAACTGCCTGTGCAGCTGCAGCTCTTGCTTCATCACGGTAATGATGCGGGTTTGAAATCAAATGTCCGTTTTTATCAATAAACCCAAAATCAACTCCCCATGTGTCAACTCCAAGAGATTCTATTTTTTTATAGGCTTTCTGTGAAACTGAAATTCCTATTTTCAATTCTGAAAACAGCCCTAATATATCCCAGTACAAAGTTCCTGTTGCATAAACAGGCCTGTTGTCAAATCTGTGAGTCACTTCTAAATCAAACCTGCTGCCATCAAATTTTGCTACTATTGCTCTGCCATTACTTGCACCAAAGTCAAAAACAAGATAGTTCTTAGAAGCCATGAAATCTCCTCTGTAAATATATGGAATTTTTTTGATATGCGACCTTATATACTAAACCTTATATTAACTTAATTTACAAGCTCCTTATATTAATAAAGCTGAAGACTTCGCCTGTTTCTCAATGCATCAATTGAAATTACAAGAACAAGCAAAGCGCCTTTTACTACCTGTCTTAAGAATATTGGAATATCCATCATAACCATTCCGTTTGAAATTGTCTGGATAATTACAAGGGCAATAAATATGCCAAGGTAATCACCCTTGCCTCCTCCAACTGCAACGCCTCCGAGAACAACTATAGTAAGTACCTCAAGTTCTGCCCCAACCCCGTACTCAGGCCTACCTGAGCCTAATTGTGAAATCAAAATAAGTCCTGCTATTGCACAAAAAAATCCTGATATCACATAAGTTATTATTTTTATTCTGTCAACTTTAATACCTGCAAGCCTTGCAAGAGTTTCATTTCCCCCTATTGTGTATAAATCCCTGCCAAATCTTGTAAATTTAAGTATAAGGGAAAGAATAATAAAGAAAACAGCTATATAAATAGTAGTATAAGGAACTATATTAAATAAAAATTTTCTTCCCAAGTCTTGAATAAACACATTATAAATTCTCGGGCTTGTATTTGCCCAAAAGTAAGTTGCCCCTCTTATTATCGAAAGAGTACCTAATGTTGTAATGATAGGATTTATTCCAATCTTTGTAATTATCAGACCGTTGATAAGTCCGAATATACATCCTATAGCTATCGCAATAACAAAAACAAGAGGAGTAGGCACGGAAAACCTTTCCATCATTAAAACTGAGCTGAACATCCCAACAAAACCAGCGATAGAGCCAATCGAAAGGTCAAAACCCCCTGCAATCATTACAATGCCAACTCCTGCTGCCATCACTCCAAAAACAGCAAAATTATTAAAAATACCTCTGAAATTTTGAATTGTCAGAAAATTCCTATCAGCAATTGTAAAAATAATTATCATTAATATATAAATTCCAATTAAAGTTGGAGTAGGAGTTTTTAAAAAATTTTTAAGCTCCGAATATTTTTTTTCAGGATTTGCCATTTAGCCTCCAGTAATATAAAAAATTATTAAAAATGATACAATCATTATATAAACTCATCATGCTCTTTTTACAGCTCTTGACTGCCTTATTTCATAAGTTGAAACCACAAGTACAAGAATTGCTCCTTGAACAATTTGTACATAATAATAATAAACATTCATTATTGTTAAAAAATTATATAAAATGCCTAGTATTAGAGTACCAGCAAGTGTTCCAAGTATCTCTCCTCTACCTCCACTAAGCGCTGTGCCTCCGAGCACAATACTAGAAATAACTACAAGTTCAAGCCCCTGTCCATGTTGAGGCATGCCAACTGCAGATAGAGAGGTAAGTATCAGACCACCAAGAGATGCCGTAATTCCAGAAAAAAGGAAATTAATAAATTTAATTTTTTTAACATTTATTCCTGAAAGATATGAAGCCATGGGGTTTGTACCGACTGCATAAATTCTTCTCCCCCATTTTGAAAGATTCATTACTACATAAGTTATGGCAAAAATAACAATAAATATTACAATAGGAAATGGGATGACTTTAAATAAAAATCCTCTTCCTATATAATCAATAACAGGATTCATTGCAAGCATTGATTCACCGTTAGATAATGTATATCCTATACCTCTCCATACAAACATTGTTCCTATTGTAGCAATCATGGAATTAACTCCAATCATGGTTACAATAAAACCGTTAAAAGCTCCCATAAGGGCGCCTGCACATAAAGCAAGTATGACTACAACCCCGCCAGGCAAACCTTTATCAAGCAAAAAAGCAACAAGAACTGCAGTAAGTCCGATATTCCCACCAATTGAGAAATCAATCTCTCCTGTTATCATAACCATTGTTAAAACAGCCGCTACTATACCAATAAATGACAGATTGTTAAGCATTGGCACAAGGTTTAAAACTGAAAGGAAAAAGGGCCTTCCAACGTAAGAAAACAATGCAAACAGAACTACTAAAATGATAAATAGTATTACTGTATTGCCTAATTTAATTTTTTTTCTCTGCTCCTGCGAAGGAGCTTTAATTTCAGGCATTAACTATCCTCCTCTTATATAATTAAATGCAAGCAGATTGAAGCAGTTTTTCTTCTGTTGCCTCTGTTCTTAAGTATTGTGCTGTAAGTTTACCTTTGCTCATGACAAGTATTCTGTCAGCAATTGATAATATTTCTGGAAGCTCTGAACTTATCATTATGATTGATGAACCTTTTTCGCAAAGATTCTGCATCAGCTTATATATCTCAATTTTTGAACCAACATCAATTCCCCTGGTCGGTTCATTTAAGATTATTATTTCTGAACCGCTTTCAAGCCATTTTGCAATAACAACCTTCTGTTGATTCCCCCCTGAAAGGCTGTTTACCTCCTGGTTAATAGAAGGGGTTTTTATTCCCATTTCATTTACCCAATTTTGCGCTTTTTTATTTTCAAGCTGTTTTTTAATTAAAAATCCATTTCCAAGACCTTCAATGTTTGCAAGTGTTATATTCTCCTTAACTCCCATACTAAGAGCAAGGCCTTCAACTTTTCTGTCAAGCGGCACCAGGCCAATCTTCTCATCCCTTGCTATTCCAGGACTTTTTATTTCAACTTTTTTATTGTTAACTAAAATTTCTCCGCTTTTAATCTTGTTTGCTCCAAATAATGCTTTAACAAGAGAAGTTCTTCCTGAACCAAGAAGGCCAAATATTCCAAGAATTTCACCTTTTTTTAATGTAAGACTAATACCGGAAAAACCTTCAGCTGTAAGATTTTTAACTTCCATTACGACTTTGCCAATCACCAATTCTCTCTTCGGATACATTTCCCTTATATCACGCCCTACCATTAAATTGACAAGTTCGCTGGCGTCAGTTTCAGTTGTTTTCCTTAAACCTACCTTCTTACCATCACGAAGCACTACAACCCTGTCAGTTATTTCAAATATTTCTTTTAGCCTGTGGGAAATATAAATAATTGAAACGCCCTTTGATTTTAAAGTATTTATTATTTTAAATAATGATTGAGTTTCTTCTTCACTCAAAGCAGCGGTTGGCTCATCCATTACAAGTATTTTTGCTTCTTTTGAAATTGCTTTAGCTATTTCTACAACTTGTTTTTCAGAAACAGATAAATTACCAATGATAGCATTCGGGTCTATATCAACATTTAGCTCATTTAAAATTTCAACAGCTCTTTTATTCATAGCTTTCCAGTCAACAATTTTAAAAGGACCCTTAACAAGCTGCTCACCTACAAATATATTTTCTGTAACGGTTAAATTAATTAAAGTATTTAACTCCTGATAAATTACTCTGATTCCTGAAGCCATCGCTTCAGATGGGCTACTGATTTCAAATTTCTTTCCGTCTACAAAAATAGACCCGGAGTCTTTGATATAATTTCCTGCAAGAATTTTAATAAGCGTTGATTTACCGGCACCATTTTCGCCTAATATGCCTAAAACTTCCCCTTTGTAGAGATCCATTGAAACATCATCAAGAGCAACTACCCCCGGGAATGTTTTAGTTATATTTTCCATTTTTAATATTATACCGTTGTTGTCAGACACTTTAACACCACCTGTCCATGTTATATTGAGGAGACTATATTAAATAACAGTCTCCTCAATTTTATTTAATATTTTAAAATTATTAAAATATTTCTCTTATTTTAGTTATTGCTTAGGATAAAACTGGTCAATATTATCCATTGTTATAACCTGATTTTCAACATATAAAAATGGAGGAACAGGCTGGCCATTCATAAAAGCTACTGAAGCAGGAATAAGATATTCTCCATAATGTTCAGGGAAGTAAGCTACTGCTCCATCAGTCAAACCATCACGAAGCTGTTGTTGTCCAACTTCATCGCAACCCTGTGTAATAATTATCCAGTTTGCTGGATCCCATCTGCCGGCAGTTTGGATAGCTGAAATTATACCGCTCATTGTTTGTTCATTAATTGAAGTTAATGCAATAACCTTAGCATTAGGAATCTTTGACAAAACATCAGTCATGGCTTTGTTAGCCTGTTCAGCTTCACCAGCACCTCCGTCAAATCTTATAGTTTTGGGATCAACAACATCAGCACCATATTTATCAACAAATGCCTGATAAAAACCTTCTGAACGCAGCATCAATACTTCTCCGCCTGCAGGGAACTGGCCAAGTATGATGTTGTCTATTTTGTCAATTCCACCCATTGCTTCAACTTGTTCTATAGCAGCCTCACCAGCCATGTAAGCTACCTTGAAGTTGTTTACACCCATGAATGGTGCATTTGGAGTTGGAACGTCAACAGCAATTATTGGAATATTGGCAGCGGTAAATTTATTTGAAATAATGCTGTTTACTTTTGCATCAAACTGAAAATTTATGAGAACATTGGGTTTTTTAGCCAGCATTATATCAGCATTTTTAAGACCTATTGTTGCATCATATCTGTTATCAGCATAATACAATTTTTCAGGATCTCCACCTGCTAGCTTCCACTGGTCCTGAACACTCTTCCAAACAGAATTTGTAAATGGCATACCACCATTTATATCAGTAAATGCAAGAGAAAAACCTTTTGCTGGAGTACCTGGATATTCTTTACCTTCCTTGGCTGCTGCTTTCATTTCATCATAATAAGCATACCCACCTTCAGGCAAGGTTGTAGTTGTTTCTGCGGCAGCTGTAGTTTCTGCGGCAGCTGTAGTTTCTGCTGCTGCTGTAGTTTCTGCTGCTGCTGTAGTTGTAGTTGAAGTAGAGCAACCTGGCAAAATAACTAAGGTCGCAATAACTGCTGCAACTAGCACCAAAATTAATGATAATTTTGTTTTTGACATTATTAAACACCCTTTCTTTTTTTGTTGATTACTGTTTTCACAGTATACTTTTCTTACAAAACACTTTGATAATTTTATGTTTTTATCTTCTAAAAACATCTTTTGTTTTTATATTGCTTTCTTTTTGCCTCCTTTTTTACATATATATTTATAAAAAAATTAAAAGTTTTTAAATATGATTTTAAAGGATAAATAATTATGAGATTTTTGAAAAACGTTTTTTTAATTAATTATTTTATATTGATATATTAATATATAAAATTACTTTCTGTAAAATTTTATTATTAAAGCTTAGATAAAAACGATTTTTTAATATGGTTATAGATTAATACGCTATAATTATTTTGTCAATAAAAATAAATTATAATAAAATAATTGCATCAAATTTTACCCTTAAAAAATAACCACAAAATTAAAATTAACTCCAAGTTAAAATTAAAATCTAACATTTTATAAGTTATAATATTTATTATATGATAACATTAAACTATATTAATCCCTTTTTCTTATAAAACTCAGTAGCTTCATTTAAGATATCCGTAATTGCCTGATCCTGCTGGGATGTCAATGGCAAAGGTTTATGAGTTGCAAGTATTTCATCATACCTTTCTTTTGCTTTCTTAAGAACCG
>JAJFVM010000060.1 GCA_021371805.1 bacterium | reverse complement strand
TGGAAGTCGGGAAGGAATTAAGAATTGCTTTCAGAGTTCAGGCTGTTGCTCCCGGGGAAGATAATATAGAGTTTCAAATTACTACAATGAAAATTTATGAGACAGCTCCTGAAATACCTGTAAAAGTAAAATAAGATAACATTTCAGCCAGCCGAATTAGCAGCATTAAATAATTTGTTTCCTGATCCGATAGTTGATAACTCTACACTTGATAAACTTGCTCACGGCTCATACCAGATTCTTATGGATGAGCCTTCTAGTAGATACCCACGCACTTAAAGTGCGTGGAACTCTGCCCTTGCGGGTTATTAGACTATAAAATAAGTAAATTCCACTTATACAAATACAAAATGCTAAATGATGCTTTAAATAACTTTTAAATGTATTTTTTTTAATAATAAAATATAATAAAAGAGTATAATTTATAGAAAATTTCTTATATCAAAACATGAAGGGAAAATGAAAAAAAATAAATTATTTCTACTGCTTTCCATCCTTATAATATTAATTTTGCTATGCACTGCTGCTACCTGTAATCTTCGTGGAATAACACCGGCAACAGAAACTGCATCTTCGAGCAGCATAAAAAATGAATCAGATAACAGCTCTGAGCAAAATACAAAAGAAGAAACTATAGTTACAGAGACTACTCAGAATGTAATAACCGGAGATATATCGACGGTAGTTACAGCCGGTATTGTTGACAATACAGCAAAACAAATTGCACTAACTTTTGATGCAGGATGGCTTTATGAAAATACAGAAGCACTCTTAAACCTTCTTGATGAATATAATATAAAATCAACATTTTTCGTCAGAGGATTGTGGGTGAAGGACCACCCGGATCTCGCATCAGAAATCGTCAATCGAGGGCATGACCTGGAAAACCATTCTCTGACCCACGGACATATTAATGCAATGACAGATGCAGAAGTTGAAAATGAGATTCGTGAAACAACAAAATTGATAAGAGATACGACAGGCTTTTCGCCGCATTTGTTCAGGCCCCCATATGGTGAATATGATAATAGAATATTGAGTATATTAAAAGAAGAGGGTTATCCTTATACCATCCTTTGGACTGTGGACAGTCATGACTGGGCTGAAGAACTGAATGGTATAAAAATAACAAAGGATTATCTGATCAACAGGGTATTAAAAAATGCTTCCGATAATGGCATTATTTTAATGCATGTGGGTGGTTATGAAACAATTAATGCTTTGCCGGAAATTATCACCGGTTTAAGATCTGAAGGTTATGAACTAGTCAAAGTAAACGATATGATATGAAATGAAGTTAATATTCAAAGAATTGATCGTCTTACATAGCTGCAGCTCCTTTTATAACTTCGGTAATAAACCACTTCTCATTGATTCTTCCAGCGGTAAGGCTGATAGAGATATAACTTAAGTAGCTTTTAATAGAGTTGTAAAATCACTTGCCACGTGGTTCTTGAGGATTTTGCAATATTGTATTATTAGGGTAATTATTTGTTTCGATTTTTTTTGATACTGAGGAGTCTTTGTCAACTCCTCAGTATCTTATAGGATGAGAGAATGAAAAATTTTAGAACTTTAATACATATAATTTAAATTTACTTAACTCCTACGAATCCGGCTTCTTCACCTATTGCCTGACCTTCGGGACTTAAGACAAATTCCATATATGCAGTTGCGATTTCGGACATCGAATTCAAATCTCCGTATACATACAGATCTCTGGATATAGGATAAGACTTGTCTGCAACTGTCTCTGCTGAAGGAGCTATTGCTGCAGCATCTCCATCTTTAACGGCAACCAAATTTACGCTGTCGCCTGCCGATTTAAGATAGCCTATACCTATGTAACCAATTGAGTTTTCATTTCCTGAAACCTGATTAACAACATCGGTATTGGATTGTAGTCTTAAGCACATTTCAGAATAGTCATTGTCTTCTTCGGTTTTGTCTTTCTGAATAACTCTTTCAAGGAAATATTCTCCAGTACCTGAATTTGAGTCCCTTGCAGCAGCAACTATTTCAGCATCAGGACCGCCAACTTCTTTCCAGTTTGTTATTTTACCCATAAAAATGTCTGCAAGCTGATCAATAGACAGTTCTTTTACTTCGATATTTTTACTTGTAACAATGCATATACCATCAAAAAGAACTACATATTCTTTTATATCAAGACCCTTTTCTTTTGCATCTGCAAGTTCTTCATCTTTCATTGCTCTTGAAGCATTGGCCAAATCAGTTGTTTTGTTTAAAATTGCTGCTATGCCTTCTCCTGAGCCTCCACCGTTTACGGTTATTTTACCGCCATTTGTATTCATGAAAGATTCAGCCCATTTTTGAGCTACCTCAAGAAGTGTTGTCGATCCTGTCAAAATAAGCGTCTCATCTGTAAATTTCTTTTCAGCTTGAGTTTCGGCAACTGTTGTCTCGGCAGCTGTCGAGGTTGTCTGATCAACAGATGCTGTTGTTTCAGCTGATGCGGTTGTTGTCGTTTCCTGAGCAGTAGTTGTGCATCCTGTAAATATCCCTACACCCATAAGTACAGTTAAAAAAATTATTACCATTGAATTGATACTTTTCCTAACTTTGCTCATTAAGCTTCTCCTCTTTTAGATATTAAATCTTTTATAATATGAATCGGTTTATATTGAACCGTTTCATCACGAATTTATTTTATTACATTCCAATGAACTTTGTCAATACCCCCGGAAATTTTTTTTAATAATCTTCAGGCTGAATTTCGGATAGAAAAACGCATTTAAAGATTTTTGACTCTTTGATTAAAAGAATTTATTATCAAATTAGAACGGGCAGGTTTTCAAAAATTTCAGGATCTTCCTGGTATTGCATAGATCCGCCTCCAATCGCAAAAAATTAGTTTCGATTCTTATCCTTTTATATTATTTGAATTTGATTCTTTCCTGTCTGGCTGCCATACAGGCTCCAATCATTATGATGAGCCAGAACAGAATGGAGACAAAAGACAGGTTGAGAGCCAGAAATTCAAAGATTTTCTGCGAAGATATAATAATCCGGGCCAGGTTTTTGTGGACAA
>JAJFVM010000049.1 GCA_021371805.1 bacterium | reverse complement strand
GAAATGGTAATGCCCGGAGACCATACGGAAATGGAAGTAAAGCTTATCACCCCCATAGCAATGGAAGAAGGACTTAAGTTTGCTATCCGTGAAGGCGGAAGAACCATAGGTGCAGGAAATATATCTAAGATAATAGAGTAGGGGAAATGGAGGATAAATAATTGAACGCTGGAAAATTAGGGCAAAAAATCAGGATAAGGTTAAAAGCTTATGACAGTGAAGTAATAGACAGATCGGCAAAAAAAATAGTTGAGACTGTTGAAAGTTCAGGTGCAAAAGTTTCAGGACCTATACCGCTTCCGAACAGGAAAAATGTTTTTTGTGTTATAAGGTCTCCTCATGTTGACAAGGATTCAAGAGAGCATTTTGAAATCAGAACCCATAAAAGAGTAATCGATATTCTTGATCCTAATCCTAAAACAGTTGACATGCTGATGAGATTAAATCTTCCTGCGGGGGTCGATATTGAAATAAGATCTTAAATAAAAATTTTTAATTAATATTATTAAAAATTTTTAAGATATTAAAAAAAATATATTTTTTTTAAAAGATAATTATTATTTGATTTATTTTTAAAATAAATATAAAATATCATTTTTGTGTTGAATAATTTGAAATTTTAGATGTTATGTTTTTTGCGGTAAATTCTAAGGTAGGAGTGTCAAAATGGTAAAAGCAATTTATGGAAAAAAAGTGGGCTCGACCCAGATATATGATGAGAGCGGCAATGTTTTATGTGTTACGGCCATTGAAGCCCGACCCTGCAAAGTAGTTCAGATAAAAAATGCTGCATCTGACGGCTATGATGCTTTAAAAGTTGGTTTTGGTGCGGTAAAGGAAAAAAGCTTAAGCAAGCCGAAAAAAGGCGAGTTTACAAAAGCAAAAATCGAACCTGCAAAATATTTGAAAGAGATAAGGCTTACAGGTTCCGATAGTGAATATAAAATCGGCGATAATATTGATTTAGGTGTTTTTAGTGTTGGTGATATTGTAAAAATCACAGGAATTTCCAAAGGTAAGGGATTTTCGGGAGTTATCAAGAGATATAATTTTCACAGAGGCCCCGTAACCCATGGTTCTCACAGCATTAGAAGAACAGGTTCCGTAGGTATGTGCTCAACTCCAAAGAAAATAATGAAAGGCAAAAAAATGCCCGGAAGAATGGGCGGGGAAAGAGTTACTACACCTGGCACCAAGGTAGTTGATATATTATTGGAACAAAATTTGATATTAATCAAAGGTTCTGTGCCGGGAGCAAAGGGAAGCGTAGTTTATATTAGGAAAGCTTAATTTTTTAGGAGAGGGTTATGGCAACTTTAGATATTTTAGATTTAAAGGGGAGCAGTAAAGATAAAATTGATATACCTGACGAGATTGTAAAACAGGAAATCAATACCAATGTTTTGCATCTGGAGGTAAAAAGATTTCTTGCTTCTGCACGTTCGGGAACCAGCAAGACCAAAGGCAGAAGCGAAGTTCGCGGAGGAGGCAGAAAACCCTGGAGGCAAAAAGGTACAGGTAATGCAAGAGCCGGAAGCTCAAGGTCTCCCATATGGAAGGGCGGAGGCATAACTTTTGGTCCTGTTCCAAGAGATTATTCTTTTAAACTTAATAAAAAAGTTATAAGAAAGTCAAAGCTTATGGCACTTTCCGATAAGTTTAATGAAGAAAAGATTATGATTGTTTCTGAATTTAATTTTGAAAAACCCAGTACCAAGAATGCTGCAGCAATTCTTGATAATTTAAAAGTGGGAACGAACAAAGTTCTTATTGTACTGGAAAAATTAGATGGAAATGATTTATTATCTTTCAGAAATATACCAAATGTTTTACTGACAACATGCAGGTCCATTAATACTTATGAAGTCTTAGTAAGTGATTATGTAATATTTACAAAAAATTCACTTGAGAAATTTTTAGAGGAGTTTTCTAATGCAAGATCCTAGGGATTTAATTATTGCACCTATAGTTTCAGAAAAGAGCTATAGTTCAGTAAAAGATAACCGATACTCTTTTTACGTAGATCTCCGAGCCGGGAAAAGTGAGATAAAAAGAGCTATTGAAAAGATTTTTAATGTTAAAGTACTAAAAATAAGCACTATTAGTGTAAAGCCGAAACCTAAACGACTTGGGCGTAGCATCGGCACAAGTCCAAGACGAAAGAAAGCCATCGTAAGTCTGAGAAAAAAAGACAAAATCGACTTCTTTCAGTCTACATAATTTAAATTAAATAAATTTTTATAAAAATTTTAATGTTTTATCAGGACTAACTGTTTAATTATTGCAAAAAACAACTAGTTTGTTTAAGTAATTAATGTTTCTAATGAATTGCGGAGGTAAATAAGTTGGCTTTAAAAAAGTATAAACCGACGTCTCCCGGAAGGAGATTTGCAACAGTTTCAGATTTCGCTGAAGTATCAAAAGAAAAATCTGAAAAGTCTTTGACGGTTGCATTAGTCAGAAAAGCCGGAAGAAACAATAACGGCCGGATAACAAGAAGACATAGCGGCGGAGGCCATAAAAGACTTTACAGAATTATTGATTTCAAAAGGAATAAAGCCGATATTCCGGCAAAAGTTGTTACAATTGAATATGATCCTAACAGAAGCGCAAGAATTGCATTGATAAATTATGCTGATGGTGAAAAAAGCTATATTATTGCACCGGTCGGATTAAAAGCAGGAGACAATGTGGTATCAGGGGCAAATGCTGATATCAAGGTCGGAAACTGCCTGCCGCTTTCTCAAATTCCGGTTGGTACGGTTGTTCACAATATTGAACTCAAAGTAAATAAGGGGGCAGCAATTGCGCGTTCTGCC
>JAJFVM010000031.1 GCA_021371805.1 bacterium | reverse complement strand
TTCTATTTCTCTGTCCATCAATAAGAGCCTTTTTGACTTCCTGAAAGTTGCAAAAGTTAGATCGTACGGAATCTGGCTTAAAATGCCGTACCTTGATAAAGACGATTCAAATGAAAGATATGGAGGATAGTAAAGCTCATTGGCAGTTTTTTCCAGTTCAGGCTCTTTAAACTCAGGCTCATAATAGTTTAACTTCATGATTAAAATAAATCCCGTACTATGGATCCTGAATAAAATATTTGTTAATTCCATTAAAATTCTTACCAATATTCCTGCTTTTATCAACTGCGATACTGGGTTCAGAGGCTTATAGTCTCCTACATTCAACTTATAGCAATAATAATTCAAATATTTATTTTTAAAAAGGCAGCAACAAAAACATAAGATTCAAACCCGTCTTTTGAATTAATCATGTGCGATTCAACATTATCATTAAAACAAAAGACAGGGTTAAAATTTTGGTAATTCAGAAATTATCCTCTATAATAATGGAAATCTATTCAAAATTATAATACTGCCTTGCCTGTGCAATTTCTAGTATTTAAATAAATTACACTGCTTCTTTATCCAGGTCCGCTCCTGTAAACTGGCTGTTGTAAAGGTCCGCATAAAATCCTTTCTTGGCTAACAGTTCGTGGTGGTTGCCCATTTCTATTATGCTTCCCTTATTCATAACAAGTATCATTTCCGCATCTCTGATTGTGGATAGCCTGTGTGCAATAACAAAGTTTGTTCTTCCGCTCATCAATGTAGACATTGCCTTCTGAATCAGAACTTCTGTTCTTGTATCAACACTGCTCGTAGCCTCATCAAGAATTAGTATTGTAGGATCGGCAAGAAATGCACGGGCGATAGTGAGAAGCTGCTTTTGTCCCTGAGAGATATTGGAAACTTCCTCATTTAATATTGTATTGTATCCATCAGGAAGCGTTTTAATAAAATGATCGGCATGAGCAGCTACTGCTGCATTGACAACTTCTTCTTTAGTTGCACCTTCACGTCCGTAAGCTATATTATCCATTATAGTACCATTAAATAACCATGTATCCTGTAGCACCATCCCGAACATATTTCTCAAACTTCCCCGTTTTATGTCTCTTATGTCGATTCCGTCTACGGTAATTTTACCTCCGTCAATTTCATAGAAACGCATGAGTAAATTAACGAGAGTAGTTTTACCGGCACCGGTCGGTCCTACAATGGCAATGGTATGACCCTGCTTCACGTCGATGTTCATATTCTTTATAAGGGGCTCTTCCATTTTATAGCTGAAATCCACATTTGCAAATTCCACTTCCCCCTTTGGAAAGTCAATAACTCTGGCATCTGCACTATCCGGAATTTCTTCCTCTTCATCAAGAAGTTCAAATACACGCTCAGCTGATGCAATAGTTGACTGAATAATGTTTGCGATGTTGGCAGTTTGAATTATCGGCTGGGAAAACTGGTTTGTGTATTGAATAAATGCCTGAACATTACCAATAGTAACCGTGCCTCTGGTCACAAAAATTCCGCCAACCACACAGACAATAACATATCCAAGATTGCCGACAAATCTCATAAGCGGCATTATTATTCCCGATATAAACTGCGCCTTCCAGCCTGCATCATAAAGTTTTGCATTTATTGACTTAAATGTTTCTATTGATTTATCTTCATGCCCGAAGGACTTGACGATCTTATGGCCGCCATACATTTCTTCAACATGGCCATTAAGCTCGCCAAGAGATTTCTGCTGAGCTGCAAAGTATTTCTGAGAACGTCTCGCTACCAGGGTTGTTACTACAATATAAAGCGGCAAAGTTAATATAACAATAAGCGTTAACAACGGACTTATTGTTAACATCATAACAATAACACCGATAATAGTTACAACAGATGTGATAAACTGGGTAATACTTTGCTGCAGAGTATTGGCAATATTGTCAATATCATTAGTAACACGGCTTAAGATTTCACCGGTAGTTTTTGAATCAAAAAACTTAAGCGGCAGACGGGAGATTTTTTCATCTACATCCAAACGGATTTTATAAACAACCTTTTGCGCAACTCCGGCCATAATATAGTGCTGTATATAATTAAACAACGAACTGATCAAATAAAGAGTAAGAAGAATCAGAATTATATGTCCTATATATTGGAAATCAATCTTGCCACCGTTTAAATTCATTATTTTGGCAATTCCGGCTTTGACTTGAGCCAAACCATCAATCACTTTCTGAGTAGCTGTCACCGGATTTGCAGCCAGTTTGGTTAATTTATCCTGCTGAACTAAAAGATCTGCCAGAGCCTTTTTGCTCATTACCCCTTCAAATATTTTAGTTGTAGCATTACCCATGATTTTAGGGCCTACAATACTGAAAACCGTACTGAGAATTGCAAATAAAAAAATCATTATTAATTTAAATTTCTGAGGCTTTAAATAAGCAACAAGCCTGAAAAGTGTACCCTTAAAATTTTTTGCTTTTTCAACCGGTCTGCCTGCAAATCCCGAAGGGCCTCCGCCATGTCCTCTTGTTCTTACAACAGAGTCTTTCTTTATAAATTGTCTGTTATCCTTATATTCTTCACTCATGCTAATTCCTCCTCCGAAAGTTGCGAGGATACAATTTCACGATATACCTCACAGGTCTTTATCAATGCTTTATGCTTGCCAATTCCCACTATCCTGCCCTCATCCAGAACTATTATTCTGTCAGAATTCATGACTGTCGCAACTCTCTGGGTAATAATGAATACGGTAGATTCGGCGATTTCAGGTTTTAAAGATGCACGTAACTTTGCATCGGTTTTAAAATCAAGTGCGGAAAAACTGTCATCAAATATATATATTTCCGGTTTTCTTACCAAGGCGCGTGCAATCGAAAGACGCTGTTTCTGACCGCCGGATACATTAGTACCGCTACCTGCAATATAATGATCAAAGCCTTCCTTCATTTCCAATATGAAATCTGTTGCCTGGGCCACATCAGCTGCATGCTTAATTTCATCAAAAGTAGCATCCTCTTTGCCGTATCTGATATTTTCATTGATGGTGCCGGAAAAAAGAACAGTTTTTTGAGGAACAAGACCTATCTTTGCCCTGAGACTCTCCTGACTCATTTCTCTGATATCTACCCCGTCAACCAAAATGCTCCCGCTGTCAACATCATAAAAACGCGGTATCAGGTTGGCAAGTGTGGATTTCCCCGAACCTGTTCCGCCTATGATGGCGGTTATCTCACCCGGGTTTGCCCTGAAATTAATATTGCTTAGTGCCGGCTGTTCTGATCCATGATAGCTGAAAGTAACATCCCTGAACTCAACATGACCTTTTTCACTATCGGCCTCAATAGCCTTTACGGGATCAATAATATCAACTTTTGTATCAAGAACTTCATTGATTCTTATCGCAGAAGCCTGGGCTCGCGGAATAAATATAAACAGTAGCGTAAGCATTAATAATGAAAATAAAATCTGCATCGCATACTGAATAAATGCCATAAGCGATCCGACCTGCATTTTTCCATTGTCTATCTGAATACTGCCAAACCATATAATCGCAACAGATGTGATATTCATGATAAACATCATTACCGGCATCATAACAGCCATTAATTTATTAACCCTGATGGTAACATCCATAAGATCCGTATTGGCATCATCAAATCTTCTCTTTTCCCTGTCGATACGGTTAAAAGCACGTATTACTCTGATACCGGTAAGATTTTCACGTAAAACAAGGTTCAATTTATCAAGTTTTACCTGCATCGACTTAAACAGCGGCAGGCCTTTTGTTAATAACACGGCAATGATTGCGGCAAGCAATGGAAGTATAGCTACAAGAATCCACGATAAAGTTCTGTCTTCCTGAAGAGCCATAACGACACCGCCTATACATGTCAAAGGAGCAAAAATCATAAGACTCAAAAGCATAACTGTTACCTGCTGCACCTGGGTGACATCATTTGTGGTTCTTGTAATTAGTGTTGCGGTACCTATCTTATCAAACTCATGCAATGAAAAACTTTCGACTTTGGTAAAAATTTTATCACGCAGTATTTTACCTAAACCTACCGCAGCTTTTGACGACAAAAAATTTGCTGCTATTGCTGCTATGATTCCTCCCGCAGTTACAAGCAGCATAATTCCGCCGATTTTGTAAATATAATTTATATCCTGATTAACTATACCTTTGTCAACGATATCCGACATCAGGGTCGGCAGATATAAATTTGAAATCACCTGTAAAAAAACAAGTACAATAACTGCGATTATATGAACTGTATATTGTTTTAAAAATTTATATAATTTAATCATAAACATTATCCTCTGCTGTCTAAAACTATTAACCTGATTTCTGCATTTCATTAAAATAATAACTTTTAAGAATTGCATAAAATGTTATCTTCGCTGAATATTTCGTCAAACATAAAAATAGAATTATATTTTATCTTTCTCCTTTATATCGCTGTCTTTATAATCATTCAGAATTCTTTTAAATGTAGTAAATCCTTCAATAATTTTGTCGATATCTTCCTGCGAACCTTTACTTATAATGTTTTTAAGTTTCTCATTAATTTTCTCATGAAGTTCCCCATGTGTTTTACAAAATTTGCCTGATATGTTTACATATACGGCTCTTTTGTCTTCTTTGCTTCTTTTCCTTTCTACTATTCCATGATCCTCAAGTCTATCAAGAATAACAGACACAGTACTGTTTGATAATCCGACCTTACTGCTTAATTCACTTACTTTCATCTTCCCAAACTCGCTTAAAGTTCCAACGATTATGCCTTGCGGCATTGTTACCCCCATTTTCTCAAACATACCACCCATATTATGTTTTACCAGGAAAACAACTTCATTAAAAAGCTTTGCTACTTCTATATTCTTATTTAATGATTCCATTTGTTTCCCTCCTTCATTTTAATTATTATTTCGTATAACAATATTTCGTATTGGAATATTTAATATACGAAACTTTTGCATATCGAACATTTTTAACTCATTTACCGTAAACTGTCAAGGTTTTTCTTATTTTCTTATTTATATTTTTTCCCGTTTAATATTCCTGCTTTTAAGCTGCATCTATTGCCTGATAACTTATATAAAATAAACCATTCTAGTCTTTTTCATATTAATGTAAATGATTCCGGACAATAATCCGGCAAAATTTGAAAATATTTTTGAATGTCTTAAAAGCAGTATAATTATTTTGAATAATTCGTAAAAATATCCGTATGGAACAAAAAGACAATTTAATAGTA
>JAJFVM010000029.1 GCA_021371805.1 bacterium | reverse complement strand
AAATTATGACAACTGAGGAAATTCTTAAATTATTTATCAATTACGAAAATCCAGCAAAATATTTCACCTGCGGAAAATGCTTGCATAATCAGTCTTGGATACGCAACACGAAAGTATTTCATTACTGCGAAATTAAAAAGTCAAACCGAACCAGCAACGGACAATTAAAAATAAAATGCAAGGATAAGGCGTGTAGCCTTTTCACTTATAAAAACAAAAGCAAATGACCGCCTACATTAAAATCAAAAACTATGACTGGACATGACTATTTATTAAAATGGATAAAGGAAACTTATCCATTGATGGACTCAGCTGATTATGATGAACTTGATTATTGCGATATGCAAAAGTTTGCGGAGTGGGTAGTAAAATTATTTTATATAAATAATATCAAATCGGTTTGCGAAAATTGTGGTAAAAATGAAGCTGTTATATGTCAACATTGCTATGATGTAGAGTTAAATTTTAGAGAATGCTATTAACAAACTATTCAAATTAACAAAAATGACCGCCTACATTATCCCCGGATTAAAACCATACTATCCAGACTTGCATACAATTGCGGAGGTTTGCGGAGTGAAATACAGCGACCTATTAACGAAGTCAAGGAAAAAGGAGGTAATCATGCCAAAGCAGGCCGCCTGTTATATCCTAAGAAATTACAAAAATATGACCTTTTCTAAAATCGGGAGCATATTAAATTTAACGCACGCCTCAGTGATTTACAACGTTAAGACCTTTGAAACCGATTTACAGATCAACCGGTCAAGGGTGGCGATGGTGTTGGGGTTGGTTGAGAAATATAGGAATAATTTACCGTTAACTTAAAAATTGTTGCCGTTAACTTATTTGTTATTGCGGCGTATATCATTATAATGTATATTTGTTCTATAATTAAAAAAACAAAGAAATCATGGAAACTGGATTACAATTAACACCAAAAAGAAACAGCAGAGTTATTAATGAAATCATTAATGAGTCAAATTTTTATACTGAATACAACTCAGAATTTGGCTTTTATTTCTTCCCGGAAATGGAAGAAAATTATGATGAATTGGAGGCTCAAATATCTGATTTATTTCAAGGGCTTGATGTTGATTACAGGATTGAAGGAATTTTCTAAATACAATAAATCATGACAGACCAAATTAAAAACATTTTCAAACATTCCGGCCATACCGGCGCCGGAATCAACATCACAATGGCTGACTACTTTCTTGAAAAGAATAAGATTGAAGCCGGAGGAGTTTTTTATTTCAACGGTAAAAAATGGACTTGCTGCGGCGATATGATTTGCTTCCGGCCAAACACTATTACCTTCAGAGGATGGGCAGACGATCAGACAACGAAATCCATCCAGGAAGGGATGAAAAAGGGCGATGACTTTGCCCTGATTGTTTATGGGAATGGCCAATTTTACGAACTAATCCCAATAGAAGTTAGAACCTTATTTGCTTTGCAGGTATTTTCTGAAACAAAACATTTAGTGTTTCGCGGTGGTTTCGATGCAATGGTATTTTACGATGTGAAATTATTCAACACAAAAATAATCAGATTACCAGATTAAATTACTGATTGAATTACAGGCAACAGTGCCGGAGATAAAAGAGCTTTGCGGGAGCGCCGGGATAATTGACAGTAAAAAAGTGGAGGCGCTCCGCCGGTTTGTAAGGATTAAATTCGGAGTGCTGGAGGTGTATTTCATTAAGACTCCGGTTTGTTCTGGATGCTTTCGGAAATA
>JAJFVM010000136.1 GCA_021371805.1 bacterium | reverse complement strand
GTTATGGGATAAGCATAAAGATGAGTATTCTGAAGGTTTAAGAAATGCGTTTACTTTTGATGGAGAAGCATATGGATATTCCTATACCCAGGAATACTGGCCTGTATGGTATAATAAAGAAGTGTTTTCAAAGCTTGGACTTAGTGAACCAAAAAATTGGGATGAATTTATTAAAGTTTGTGAAACTCTAAAATCTAATGGAGTTACACCAATGGCACAAACTGTTCAGGCAAGATGGCCAACTTTTATTATGTTTGAGCAATTTGTAATTGGAGAAGATCCTCAGCTTTATGTTGATCTTTGTGAAGGTAAGGTAAAATATAGCGATCCAAAAGTTAAGGCTGCTTTTGAGGTATGGAAATCGTTAATAGACAAGGGTTATTTTACCGATCCCGGCATAGATTATTTTGTTGATGCTCCAAACATGTTTAATAATGGTGAAGTCGGTATGATTTTAGCAGGGACATGGTATTATGAATCTGTTTTTGTCACAGCTGGAGTAACAGAAGAAAAAATTGGAGCATTTATTCTTCCTTCCCAAAAAGAGAGTGCTGGCAAAAATATGGTTCTTGAAATGTCTCCTATTTGTGTAAGTGCTAATTCCAAAAATCTGGAAGCTACATTAAAAGTAGTTGATTATTTCATGGGGCCGGAAGGGAATGAAATATTTGCTCGTTTAAACAAGTCATATCCTTCCAACATGAAATCAGCAACTGACTTTCTTCCTGATATAAAAGTAAAAATTGCTGACTCTGTTAAAAATGAGAATTATAATATTTTAAATAGATATTGGGAAGCAACACCTACCCCGATTTGTGAAGAAGCAGTCGATAAATTTGCTGAATTTATAACGAATCCAAGTAAGTTGGACCAGATATTGGCAGACTTAGACGTAATTGCTGACAAATACTGGAGTGAAAATCAATAAATTCTTTTCAGATAACGGGAAATGTGTTAATAACCATTTCCCGTTAATATATAATTTATAAAATCTGAGGAATCTTATGAAAAATTATAATAAATTCGTAAGTTATCTATATATATTACCAGCTTTTTTACTCGTATTTTTGCTGCTGTTGATTCCGATGTTTCAAAACATATATTATAGTTTCTTTCAGTGGGATGGGATTTCACAGCCAATTTTTAATGGCTTAAGCAATTATATTCAGCTGTTCAAAGATGCAAATTTCTTAACATCATTTTTAAATACAATTCTTTGGGTTGTATTTACATTAATATTCCCTGTTTTCGGAGGTCTGCTAGTAGCGGTTTTTTTAAGGGGAATAAAATTTGGTAATTTTTTTAAATCAATATTTTATATACCAATCACAATATCTTTTGTTGCAACAGGAATAATATGGAACTATATGTATAGCAGGCAGATTGGTGTTTTCAATACAATTTTAGGGCTTTTTGGCATAGATAAAATTTCCTGGCTTGTTAATGTTCCCTTAAATACCTTTTCTTTATTATTAACATGGACATGGCAGCAGCTAGGTGTAAATATGGTGCTGTTTCTGATGGGGTTAACATCTATTCCGGTTGAACAGACAGAAGCTGCGACTATTGAAGGAGCAAACAGATGGCAGTTATTTATTCATGTAACATTTCCCATGCTGCGGCCTATTACTACTGTTGTTATAGCAATGGCAACTGCAAACTCTTTTAAAGTATTTGACCTCATTTATGTTATGACCAGAGGAGGTCCTTATAGATCTTCAGAAACTCTGGCGGTTACCATGTTCAGGGAGACATTCACTATGTCAAACATGGGATATGGTGCTAGCATTTCAGTTGTTCTTTCCATAATAGTAGTAGCTATCTCTGCAGTTTATCTGAGAAGTATGCTAAAAAAAGATTTGTTATATTATTAAAGGGGTTAACATAAATATGGGAGCAGGCAAAAAGACAATTATATATATATTTTTAATATTACTTGTTCTTGTATGGCTTTTGCCTATATTTTCAATTGTGCTGGCAGCCATAAAAAGTCCTGAGCAATTCAATACAACAAGTTTTTTCCAGTTTCCGACAAAATTTGCTTTAATTGAAAATTTTAAGATGGCAATAAAGCAATGGAAACTTCATGAATTTTTCCTTAATTCATTAATTTATTCTGTTACAGGTGGCGTTATTACAATAATTGCTGCTTCAATGGCTGGTTTTAGCCTTGTAAGATTAAAACCAAAGTTTAACTTTCCTTTATTTTTAATAATTTATTCCGGTACTTTATTCCCTTTTCAAATGTATCTGATACCTTTGTACAGGATTTTTAATCAGATAGGTCTATATGATACAAAAATAGGTATGATACTGGTATATTCTGCCCTTTGTATTCCTTTCAGTCTTTTTGTTTATAGAGGTTTTTATATAACTATTCCCAAGGAAATTGAAGATGCTGCATTGATTGATGGCTGTAATTCTTTCCAGCTTTATTCACGGATTTTTTTGCCTCAATCAATAGCTCCTACAGCGGTAGTTGCATTATTTCAGATGAGCTGGATCTGGAACGATCTTCTTTTTGGAATGGTTTTAACCAGAACCGGCAGTGCAAGACCGGTAATGGTATCACTTGCTTCAATGTCTGGTGTAAGCGGGGGGATTATACCTTATATAATGACCGGAGTAATATTTACTTCACTCCCGACAATAATATTATTTATTCTTCTTAGAAAATATTTTATATCAGGCATGATTTTATCCATGGCAGGAGAATAATTTATCTTTTTATATTTATTGCATAGCAGAAGGGGAAAACTTAATGAATAATAATATTACATCAAGGCAAAGAGTCAGACTAGCTCTTGATCATAAAGAAGCTGACAGGGTTCCTATTGATTTTGGTGCAATGAGATCTACAGGCATCTCAACAATTGCATATAACAATCTTAGAAAAAAATTAGGAATAACCAGAGGTCTGGCAATGATGTATGATTTCCAGCAGCAGCTTGCTAATCCTGAAAAAGAAGTAAGAGACTTATTTCATATTGATGTTATTGATGCTGGTCAGGCATTTTTAACTGATGATAAATACTGGCGGGAATGGGAGTTAAATGATGGTTCAAAATGTTTAATACCTAAATATTTGAATATTGAAATTGATGAGAAGGGAACAGTTTTTTTAAAGAACAGCAATGGTCTGGTAGTTGGTAAAAAACCAAAGACATCTCTTTACGTAGATCAAACTTACTGGCCGTTTTTTGAATTGCCTGTAATTCCCGAAGAAATAGACACAAACAAGTTTAATGACATACTTTGGGCAGTCCCATCTCCTCCATGGCATTTGAATATTTTTGATGATGAGCAATATGAAATTTTTATAAAAACAATTAAAAAGCTTCATGATGAAACTGATTACGCAATTATGCTGGCTGTCGGGTGTAATCTTTTTGAGATGGGCACATGGCTAAGAAGGTTTGATAATTTTTTATCAGATATAATCCTGGATAAAACAGGAGTAGCAAGATTATTGGACAAGATGGTTGAAGGATACCTAAAAACTCTTGAAAGGATTTTAAGTGGTGTTAAAGATTATGTTGATCTTCTTCAGTTTGGTGATGACCTTGGTACTCAGCAGGGTCCTTTTATCCCGCCAAAGATATTTGAAGAAGTTTTTATGCCAAGATATAAAACAATGTGGAATTATGTTCATAAGATAAGCAAATGTAAAGTATTTCTGCATTCATGCGGATCTATTTATGAGCTCATACCTTTTCTCATTGAGGCAGGGGTAGATGCATTAAACCCTGTACAGACGACAACAACGAATATGGAAGCTGAGAAATTAAAAAAAGAATTTGGAAAAGATATTACATTCTGGGGAGGCGGAGTCAATACAAGGGATGTGCTGCCATCAAAAACACCTGCAGAGGTAAAAGAAGATGTTAAAAAAAGGATAGAAATTTTTGGCAAAGGCGGGGGTTATGTATTTAATTCAATACATAATGTGATGGCTGATGTCCCTCCGGAAAATGTAATTGCCATGTTTGAGGCAGCTTATGAATTTGGAAAATATCAGTAAATAAAATTTAACAGTTATGCTTTTTTGTGATAAATAAGCAGCAAGACTTGGCTTGCTTAATTTTATATAGAATTTTAAAAATGATCATATAAATTTGATAAATCTAAAATTATACAGACAATAACAATTTATAAGGATTTGGACAGGATAGATGTCAAAACTGTGATTGACTGGAAACAAAAAGGTGATAAATCAAATCCGACCTCAATGTTAAAAGTATCTTTTAGCCCAATAGGAGAACCATAAGATTAAAAGGAACTGATTTATTTTTTAAATATATTAAAAGTCTTGTAAATATGGGTATTACCAAGTACAAGATTTGAGACGCAAACTCAATTTAAAAAATTATTGCAACAAAAAATTAAAAGTAATATAGTTATCTCGCAAATTAATAATATTTTAGTTGGTAGAGATAAAGAATCCAACAAGACGTTTAATGTTTTGTTAGATTCTTTTTTTATTTTATCTTTTTAAAATAAAACATTTGAATAAAGACTTTATTTGATTATCGAAATTTAATTTTACAAAAGAAATTTTCCTGGCTAAAAATGACAGGTAGTAATTTAAAAATAGAACTAGAAAAATTAATTGGTAAAAACAAAGTAAGTTCAGATATTGGAGACAGATTATGCTTTTCCCGGGATGTCACTCCAATATGCTATAAATGGATAGACTTATACAAATTACCTCCTTATATCTGTGATGTTGTTGTTAGCCCTGAAAATACTGAAGATGTCATTAAAATTGTTCAGTTTGCCAAAAAAAATAAAATCAAGATATTTATCTATGGTGGAGGTTCAGGTGTAGTCGGCGGGGTAATCCCAACTGAAGGAGGGATAACTATTGATATGTCCAGAATGTCAAAGGTCGTTATTCTTGACGAAGAGTCCTTAACAATAGAGGTTGAATCTGGAATTATAGGGCAAAACCTGGAAGATTTTTTAAACAAGAAAAATTATACGTTAAGGCATTTTCCGCAATCAATACGTTCTGCGTCAGTTGGTGGTTTTATAGCTACAAAATCGACAGGTCAGTTTTCAACAAAATATGGTGGGATAGAAAATTATGTTACAGGTCTTGAGGTTGTTCTGCCTGATGGAAACGTATTAATAACAAGTGATAAACCCAGAAGTTCTACGGGGCCTGATATTAATAATTTTTTTATTGGCTCTGAGGGAATATTTGGAATAATAACAAGGGCAATACTTAAAATCTATAAAATGCCTGAGAAAGTCATATATCATTGTTTTATTTATGAAGATATTTTTAGTGCGCTTGATTCAATAAGGGAAATAATGCAGACAGGACTAAAGCCCCCGGTTATAAGATTATACAACCGTGAAGAGTCCCGTCAGAAGTTTGCAAAACTTGGATTTGATTATGACGGATGTCTTATGATCTTATGTTTTGAAGGCAATAGCGAGCTTGTAGATGCTGAATCTGAAGTTGCCCAAAAAATCTGCACGAAAATGAAAGCAAAAAATATAGGCGATGAACTTGGAAAGCTATGGTTTGATAACAGGTTTGATACCAGACATATTCTTGAGAAAGAAGAAGAATTTGGCGGAGTGTCGGATGCCATAGAGCTTGCAGCTTCTTGGAGCAAAATAAAAAAACTTTATGCTGATGTTGAAAGTTATTTCAGAAAAAAGCAAATAACTTTGGCTTCACATTTCTCACATGCTTATACAACCGGCATATCTGTTTATAATATTTTTTTCCTTAATGTAAAAGATGAGGAAGAAGCAATTAAGAGATTTTATGCTGTCTGGAATGATGTCATGGAGATTGCCCTTAATAATGATGCAACAATCAGTCATCATCACGGAATAGGGATTATCAAAAAAGACAAACTCAGGGAAGAGCTTAATGAGGGGATAAATATTTTAGAAAATTTAAAAGAAAAACTTGATCCTGATAATATTATAAATCCGGACAAATTAATAACAAAAATGATATGAACTTTGATAAAAAATCATTAAGACAATGCATATATTGCCATAATTTCTGTAAATTTTCCTGTGTTCCATACTTGGCAACCAAAAACCAGAAGATAATACAGACACAGAAGAATTATCTTGTTTATCTGGTTAATGAAAACAAGGTTAAGCCAAATGCTGAGCTGGGTGAAGCAGTTTATTTGTGCAATGACTGCAGGCGGTGTGAGACATATTGTATTTTTGAAGGGAAAAATGTTCTGCCAAATAACAGGTATGCAAAAAATCTTATTTTTAAAAACATGCTTGCACCAAAAAAAGTTTATGATATTTATAATAATCTTTTAAATTCAGGAAACTTCCTTGGCAGAGAAACAGGACAAAACGAAATAAGAAATTTTGATAAAAACAAAAAATATGATTTTTTTATTTATCCGGGAGATTATGTTAATATGCTTGCACCCGGCATTACAAAAAGTTTTATTGAAATTCTCGGAAAGCTAAATAAAAGCTTTGTATTATGCGATGATGACGAAGTTTCTGACGGAGTTCTTGCTCTTGATCTAGGCATGGAGGAACTTGCAGGAGAATTAATGGAAAAGAATTTTAAAAAAATCACTCAATACAAATTTGATACTCTTGTTGTCTTAAACCCTCACAGTTATTATTGTTTTATAAATGATTATGAAAAGTATGGTTTTAAATTTAATTTTGAAATTATTCACTATATTGATTTCCTGAAACGTTATATTGATAATCTGAAAATAAAGAAAACAGATGATTATGTAAAATATTTTGATCCATGCATTCTTTCAAGAGGGCTTAAGATGAATGAAAGTCCAAGAAATATTCTTGGAACTTTATGCAATAATCAAAATTTTGATCTTGTAAAAAACAGGGATGAATCTGAATGCTGCGGAGGTAATTTAAGCCTGATTTTTCCTGATATTTCCCGAACTATTTCAGAAGGTTTTTTAAATGAACTTAAATCTTATGATGATAAGACAGAAATCCTCATAACAGTATGTCCTTTGTGTTTAAGCAATCTTTCAAAAGCCCAAAACTCTGACAGATTTAAGATTTATGACCTGATTGAATATGTAAGCAATAATATAGTTTAAGCTGGCAAAAAAATAATTAATTTTTTAAGCAGGTCAAAGCCCGCAGATGGTTCTTTGAAAATTTTATGAATATAAAGTCCATAGTTCATGGGAGCTTGTTGTAATTCCAATAGCACCGCTGTTCAGGATTTTTTTAAGCTCTTCACGGTTATTTATAAATCCGGAACATATAACTGGTATATCAAAGCTTTTTTTAAGAAGTTCTGCTGCCTTCGGATATAAAATACCTGGCCTGATATCAATAAGATCCGGCTTACCTGCTTTTACAAGCTCAATACCTTTTTTAAGAGATTTTGTATCAAGAATAAACATGGACTGCATAACAGGGAAATTAAGCTTTTTTAAACAGTTGATTGATTTAGGGGAAGCTGAAGTGATCATATCAACCTTGATGTATTCTTTTAGAAATTTTATTCCATATTCATCAGCAAGCAATCCTTTTACAGTATCAATATTAAGGATTATAGTTTTTTTTGCAGTTAAATTTTTTTTGGCAATGCTTATCAAGTCAAAAATGTTTAAATCGTAAAGCAGTACAACCTTAATATTATTATAATTACTATCCAAAATATCATCGAAATTATTTGTACAGGGTATGACAGGATTTCCGGAGAGTTCACTGATGATGTTGTTAACATATGAGTTCATTTTTATCTTAAAAATTTAGTTTGTTTGCCAGTCCGGAAAAAGTATGTGGACATTATACCATAATAATTTGCAATATTTTAAATATTTTGACTTGGAGGAAAAATGTATCTCCTTTCAGTAGACATAGGCTCAACTTCCATAAAATCAGTTGTATTTGATTATGAGGGCAATATTATTTCCATAGGAAGAAGAAAAACAGAAGTCTTTTACAAAGAAGAAAATTCTAAAAATTATGCTTTCTGGATGCCGGAAAATATATGGCAAAGTGTGTGTAATGCAGTAAAGGACTCGGTTGCTGCAATTGCGGATCCCAGTCTTATAAAATCAGTAACAGTAACAGGTTTTGCATGTGATGGCGTGCCGCTTGATAAAAAAGGTAACTGGCTTTATCCATTTATCAGCTGGCATGATACAAGATGTATCGAACAAATTGAGTGGGTTAAAAATAATTTTGATTTTGAAGAAATTTATAAAATAAATGGCCAGAAACCCTGGCTGCATAATACTATCCTAAGAAATGTTTGGGTTAAAAAGTATCTTCCTGATATATATAATAAAATATACAAATGGCTTCTTATAGAAGATTATGTAAACTTTAAGCTTTGCGGAGCAATGGCTACAGATTACTCACTTGCCTCAACAACACTGGTGTTTGACCAGAACAGCCTTTCATGGTCAGAAAAGCTTTTTAAAATGTTTGACATAGATATGAGCATTTATCCTGATCCGAAACCAAGTGGCACTTTTTTGGGTGAGGTTTCCAGAGAAGCGTCAGACGAAACAAGCTTAAAAAAAGGAACACCCGTAATACTGGGTGGTCTTGATGGTTTATGTGGGGTTTACGCAACTGCAGGGGACCAGCAGGAAAATCTTGTAGGAGTTGTGGGAACTTATGAGCATTACCATAAATGTCTTGATAAACCTATTCTTGAAAAAGAAGGGCTTTTATCCAGCATTATCTGCCAGGCTCACGTAATAAAAGGCAAATACGGCGTTTACGGGGTTGCAGTATCGTCCGGAGTTCTTGAATGGTTCAGGGAAGTTTTTTGCCAGGAAGAGGAAAGATATGCGAAAAGAAATAAAAAAAATTTCTGGGATGTAATCATGGAAAAAGCTGCAAAATCACATGTTGGCTCGGGTGGAATATGTATGCTACCTGATATTTATGGAAGCGCATGTCCTGTCCAGGATGATTATTCACGGGGAGTGTTCCTTGGAGTGTCGTCTACTTCAAAAAAAGATGATTTTATAAGGTCGGTAGTTGAAGGATTAAATTACAAGGGATTTGAACTTTATGAAGCTATACGAAAATATACAAATTCCGGCAGTAAGAAAGTTACAGTAGCAGGTGGCGCTACAAGAAATGAGTTCTGGATGCAGCTTAAATCAGATATGCTTGGCATTGAAGTTGATGTACCTGAACTTGAAGAAGCAACACCTTTGGGTGCTTCAATGATAGGTGGGATTGGCATTGGCATTTTTAAGGATTTTAAAGATGCATTCAATAAAATAAACAGGAAGATAAAAAAATATTATCCAGACGAAAATAACCACAAATTATATAAAAAATATTATGATAATATTTATAGTAAGATTTATCCTTCATGCAAAGATATTAATACTTTCATATCAACAAACGTTTTATGAAAAATTAGGATAATGTAATAAGAATATAGGGTAGTGTAAATAAATTAAAAAATCCGGAGGTAAGAATGTATGGCAAAAAGATAAGAATGGGAAGGCTGATAGATCCAAAATATGGGAGAGGAGTAATAATCCCATATGCGCATGGTCTTCTTCAGGGTCCGATACCGGGGCTTGAAAATATAAATGAAATCAACAGGTATATGGAAATATTCAGGAAATCAAGAGCAACAGGCATTATCTTAAGTTATGGATATCTGAAGTACAGTGCTGATTATCTTATAGGAAGATGTGTTCCTTCGCCGATTTTAATAATTGACTGGATAAATATGACAAAAGCTTACAGAGGTAATGTTCCTTATGATGAAGTAAGGACAGGCATATGCACTTCTATAGAAGATGCAGTCAGGGCAGGGTCTGACGGGGTAATGACTTATCTTACTTTAGGATTTGAAGATCCTTCTCTGGAGGCTGAAGAAATCAAAAAAAACGGTATAGTTGTAAAGGAATGCGAAAAGGTCGGTTTACCTGTAATCATAGAACCTGTAATGGCAAGATTTAAAGATAAAGATATTTTTTATGACAAGGACTATCTTAAAATCAACGACAGGATTGCTGCGGAAATTGGCGCAGACATAGTTAAATCACAATATACCGGAGATCCTGAAACTTTCAGGGAAGTTGTAGAAAATTGCGCTGCACCTATAATGATAGCCGGTGGCCCCAGATCAGGGACTATGGAGGAAACTTTTGAAATGATAAGGGGTTCTGTAAAAGCTGGTGGTGCCGGAACAATTGTCGGCAGGAAAATATTCCAGTCTGAAGATATCGAAAAATGCTTAAGTGAAGTTTGTAAAATAGTTTATGATGAATTCCCGAAAAGTAATGACATACAAATAAGGTGCATTAACGGAGTATGTAATTCCTCAGGTTCAGGAACAGAGAAAGACCTTGTTGAAAAAATTGCAAGCCAGGTTATTTTTGAATATAAAAATAAAATCAGTAAATAAATAAGGAGAGCTAATTATGACCGGGCCTAAACCTAAAATCGGATTGTTTGCAACAGTTGATGAACTGTATTCTACAGCATTTGATATGGCTGAAATTGATAAAGTAGTACAAGATGATATATCCAGGCTGATAAATAATTTATCGGAACAAAATGATGTAGTTTTTAACAAGATTGCAAGAACTGAAAAAGATGGCGCTGAAACAGGCAAATATTTTTGCGGGTTAGATTTGGACCTTATAATAATAAGTGAATTTGTATATACACTTGACGAAGTTATTATTGGATTTCTGAAGAATATTGACAGGAAAGTACCCATACTTGTTTTCATGGTTCAGGGTTATGAAGGTATTCCTCATGACCTGACAGTAAAAGATTTTTCAAGGTCCTGGGGTATTAACGGAACGGTTCAGCTTGCTGCATCCATTCCTAATATGGTAGATGATTTTGAATACCAGTTTCTTGTAGGAAATCCGGGTGAAAAAAATATTTCAGAAAAAATAAATACAT
>JAJFVM010000016.1 GCA_021371805.1 bacterium | reverse complement strand
TGATGAAAACAGAAATGTATGGAGGGCCATATTTGATGAAAATACATACCGTGAATTTAAAGAAGTATTAAACTCAAACTCCAGGGAAAATATAGTACTGTCAATTGAATTATGGACAAAAATACTTTATGAATTTGCAAGCGCATACAATTTTATTCCACAGGAAGAAAAAGATGATGTATTAAATGCCATGCTGCCGTTTTATTATTTAAGAACTGCTTCTTTTATAAGAGAAGCCGAACTTTTCAGTGATGAAATTGCAGATATAGTTGTTGAAGGCAATGCCGGTGTATTTGAAAGGTTAAAGTGGTATCTGTTTAACAGGTGGGATTATTACAAAAATCATAAAGGCAAAATCAGCATAAAAAACAAATCATACAATAAATAAATCAGAGTATGATTTTATATACTTAGTTAATTTTATAAGTCAGAATTTATAGATAATTGAAAGTTTTAAAAATATTTTAATATGTAAATATTAGAAGATTGGATGGTGAAAATAAAATGAGTAATGAAAATAACCACCATTCTGTAAGAAAGTTGACTTGCACTATTTTTTTTGTGACGTTTTTTTCCCTGTCTGCAGGTATGTTTATCGGATTTCTTGTTGCACCGCAATCCGGTGCAAGATTCAGAAAAAGTCTTATAAGCTGGCTTAATGAAATGGTTGAAAAAGGTAAGTTTACTCTTGAGGAAGCAAAAGTATATGGCAGCGAGTTTCTGGAAAGAAGCAGGGAGAAGGCTGAAAATTTTTCATCAAAAACCATGGATAATGACAAAGATTAAAAATTAAAAAGATGTTTTTGTTTTTTTGCAGTTCTGAATTTTAATGACAGGTTTTTTAGTTAGCTAAATTTTATTGACATGCTTTTATTACTATAGTATTATTTTTGCTTGCTAATTTCTTATAAATCAGCAAATTTCGTTCTCATGGTTCACGTTTGTGTTTTTTGCTAGTTTGATATTTTATTTTACTATTTTTGGTAGCTGAATTTAGTTACGAAAATTGGGCCGTTAGCTCAGTTGGCAGAGCACTGGACTTTTAATCCAGGTGTCGAAGGTCCGAATCCTTCACGGCTCACCATTTGCCCTCGTCGTCTAGCGGCCTAGGACACAGCCCTTTCACGGCTGCAACAGGGATTCGAATTCCCTCGAGGGTACCAAAAGTTACGGGCGATTAGCTCAGCTGGGAGAGCGTCTGCCTTACAAGCAGAGGGTCGTAGGTTCGATCCCTACATCGCCCACCATTATTTTTAAGTTAATTTTTGTTTATTTTAAGGAGCTGTCGTTCAGCGGTTTAGGACACGTGCCTGTCACGCACGAGATCGAGGGTTCGAATCCCTTCAGCTCCGCCATAAAAACTGAAACTATTATTTGATAGTTAAACTTATGAAAGTGCTGTAAAATATGCCGGTGGCATATTTTAGGGATTCGAATGGACGGAGTGGAGCAAAGACATGAACGAAGTGAATGGCGAAGCGGAATGAGTCCGCGGCTCTGCAGCGAACGATAGTGAGACGAAAGACCGAATCCCTTCAGCTCCGCCATAAAAACTGAAACTATTATTTGATAGTTAAACTTATGAAAGTGCTGTAAAATATGCCGGTGGCATATTTTTTTTAAGCGTCTTTAATGGCGAGATAGCTCAGTTGGTAGAGCAGTGGACTGAAAATCCACGTGTCCGCAGTCCGATTCTGCGTCTCGCCACCACTTTTTTTAAACCTGATTTATTGCAAAATTTTAAAAATTTTTATTTCCGTTAATAAATTTTTATATTAATATTAAATAAAAATTTTTCTTATTCTTGGTAATATAAAATAAATTGCTGGTATAATATTTTAAGTTGATTATTATAGAATGTAACGGTTCATACCTATAAATAAAGTATGTAATATTGAAATAGCATACAATAGAAAACGCAAACGGGGGGAATTTTGAAGAGTAATTTAAGCAGCAAAATCATTCCAGGCATATCTATTTTACTTATATTATTATCGTCATTTTTATTATTTACAGGCTGTAAATCTACCGGTGCCCGAGATTTAAATACCGGTACTGTTCAGGGATCCACAGAAGAATCAGGACAATCAAATGCCGGAGGCCAATATAAGAATGATAATTTAGTTATAACCGGATCAACAACGCTCCTTGAGGTCGCACAAAAATGGTCTGAAGAATTTATGAAAAAATACGGCGGAAAAATAACAGTAAATGGCGGAGGTTCAGGAGAAGGAATTGCTTCCCTATTAAACGGGACAACAGATCTGGCTAATTCTTCAAGATCTACTAAGCAGGAAGAACTGGATAAAGCAAAATCTTTAGGACTGGATATAAAAGAATTTAAAATTTTATACGATGGCATATGTATTATAATCAGCAAAAATATAAGCATAAAAGAACTGACACTGAACCAGCTTGCAGATATTTATATGAATAAAATTACCAATTGGAATCAAATCGGCGGCCCGGATTCTACGATAGTTGCGGTTGCAAGAGATTCCAATTCAGGAACAGGTGAATACTTTCTCCAGAAAGTTATTCAAAAAGATCAAAAAGAAAAAGACAAT
Source organism: bacterium (assembly GCA_021371805.1). Taxonomy (GTDB): domain Bacteria; phylum Actinomycetota; class Humimicrobiia; order Humimicrobiales; family Humimicrobiaceae; genus JAMDDL01. Next base: position 3,252 of record JAJFVM010000016.1, on the reverse strand, counting down.
GATTATTCTCCTAATTGTCTAAGGCTTCAGTCAAACAGCGATATAGTAAATCAGATTGCAAATAATGAAGACAGCATAGGTTATGTTGGTTTGGGATATTTAAAGGATGCCGGCAGTTCCGTAAATGTTGTTTCTGTTAAAAATGATGACGGTTCTGCTGCTGTCATACCGAGTTCCCAGACCATTGCCGATAAGTCATATCCGATATCAAGAGACCTGTTCATATATGCAAATAGTAAAAATATTACACCCGTAGTGCAGGCTTTTATTGATTTTATTTTAAGTGCTGACGGGCAAAAAATCGGGGAAGATGCCGGTTTTGTAAAAATACAATAAAATATTTATAAGAGATTATTCAGAAATAATTTAAACAGGATTAATTGATAGGGGTAAGTCAGGTAATAATTTAATACGGGATTGCATTTAATTTCCGGCAGGGAAATAAATTAGTAAAGTATGATTGATTTTTTTGAAAAATAATATCAATTGCTTAAAAAATTTTTATAAGATTTGAAGTCAAAATTTAGAAAATTTAAAAGTTTTTTAATAACAAAGTTTATTTCCTTAAACGGAGTAATTTCAATTGTTGTCCTTACTTTAATACTGGTATTTCTTATTTATAATTCTTTAAAGTTTTTCACAGAGTACCCTGTTTTTGATTTTTTAACCGGAACCAAATGGTCGCCTACTTCCACCGAAAAATTTGGGCTTGTACCGCTGTTTTTAGGTTCTCTTCTTGTGACTGTAGGTGCAATTTTGATAGCACTGCCGCTGGGGGTGGGAGCTGCCATTTATATCGGTGAGCTTGCTCCGAAAGTTTTAAGGGAAATACTCAAACCGATTATCGAGGTTCTGGCAACTATCCCCTCCGTAGTAATCGGTTTTATCGGACTTCAATTGATTGTCCCGGCTATTAAGAACATATTTAAATTGCCGATAGGATTAACTGCTCTGGCAGGATCGATAATGCTTGCATTTATGAGTCTTCCTACAATAATTTCAATTTCGGAAGATGCCATAAATGCTGTCCCGACTAAATTCAGGCATGCATCACTTGCTTTAGGGGCTACGAAATGGGAGACAACATATAAAGTTGTAATTCCGGCAGCTTCTTCCGGTATTGTTGCATCAATTATGCTTGGTCTTGGCAGGATAGTCGGAGAAACAATGACGGTGCTGATGCTGACCGGAAACTCACCAAGAATAGTTTTTTCATTGCTTCAGCCAGTCAGGACAATAACTGCTACAATAGCTGCGGAAATGGGTGAAGCCGTAAATGGCGGGCTTCATTATTCAGCGCTTTTTGCGATAGGACTTGTTTTGTTTTTAATAACATTTTTAATAAATCTGACTGCAGATAAATTTATAAGCAGAATTAAAAATTTTTAATACTAAATTTTTATTATTTATAAAATGAAAAAAAGATATGCAACACAAAAATTTTATTATGTGCTGTTATTGATTATAACATTAATTGTTGTAGCTTTTGTGTTCGGAATAATATTTTATCTGGTTTTTAAGGGAGCAAAGGCCATATCCTGGAATTTTATTTTCAAATTTCCGGAAAACGGTATGAGGGAGGGGGGTATTTTCCCTGCAATTACAGGAACCTTATATTTAATAATCGGCACAATCTTGTTTGCGCTTCCCATAGGAATATTATCAGCTATATACATAAATGAATATTCAGCTAAAAATAAATTTTCGCGCATAGTAAGGCTTTCGATTATTAATATGTCCGGAGTCCCATCTATTGTATATGGGCTTTTCGGACTGGGTTTTTTTGTGATGTTTTTAAAATTCGGCAAGTCAATTTTAGCAGGTTCATTAACCCTGGCTTTAATGGTTTTACCTGTAATTATTACTTCTACGGAAGAGGCGTTGAAAGCAGTTCCTGACACGTTAAGGCATGCTTCCCTTGCATTGGGAGCCAGTAAATGGCAAACGGTATTAAAAGTTGTTTTACCTCAGGCTCTGCCCGGGATAATAACAGGTTTGGTAATAGGAATCGGCAGGGCGGCAGGAGAAACAGCGCCGATTATTTTTACGGTAGCGGCATTTTCCCAGCCTGACCTGCCTAGGTCAGTTTTCGATCAGGTTATGGCTCTTCCTTATCACCTATATGTTCTTGCCACCCAGATTACAAATCCGCCGCAAGATATACAATGGGGAACAGCACTGGTACTTTTAATTATAGTTCTTATTTTTTCAGTAACAGGAAGCATCATAAGGGTTCGGCAAAGACTTAGAAAAAGAGAATTATCATAATTGGCTGGCTAATGCATTTTATAATAATTTAATTTCTAAATTGCTTAAAAAAATATATAATCAGCTTAATCAGTTTATTTAATACATAAGAAAGCAAATTATGATTAAGAGATTCCATGAAAAATTACAGGAAATTATTGATGACGTTAATTTAATGGGAAAATATATCCAGGAGGCTGTTGAAAATGCCGCAGAATCTTTAATTGAAAGCAAACTTGAACTGGCAACAAAAGTCATAGACGGCGACGATAAAATTGATGAGCTTGAGATGCAGATCGAAGAAGAGTGTCTGATAATCCAGGCGGAATATCAGCCGTTTGCAAAAGATTTAAGAATGATAAATTCTATAAATATAATTGCTATTTATATGGAAAGAATAGGGGATCTTGCTGTTAATCTGGCAAAGGTAACAAGAAGACTGGAAAAACATAAAGCAATGTTTATGAGTCCCGAAGTAATGGATTTATTAAAAGGAATGGTTGACCTTGCAAAACAGGTCCTGGCAAAAGCATTGAAAGCATTTAAAAACAATGATGCAAAACTTGCCGCTAAACTTGATGAAATAGATAACGAGATAGACGATATGCAAAAAGCGTTATTTAAAAAACTTTATACTTCAGTTGTCGGCAATGATTTAGTGGGAAATGAAGAATTTGCTCTTTATCTTTCAAACATATCGCTTGCAACAAGATATCTTGAGAGAATAGGCGATCAGTCGGTAAATGTTGGCGAAAGGGTCCTGATATTTTTAACCGGAGATTATAAAATACTTCATGATGAAGGATAAATAAGATTAAAAAAAAGCAGCCGCCTATCCTGGTTTTAAGCTTCTTAAATCAGATTTATCTGCAAATTCTATATAATTTTTAGCAAATTTTCATTAATGTTTTTAATAATTCTGTTTATGACTTTGTTTAATTTATTATCCTTTATACAGTATTAAATAATATTGAATTATCCTGGAAAAATTTTCTTTAATATGGA
>JAJFVM010000013.1 GCA_021371805.1 bacterium | reverse complement strand
TTTAATTTCTATATCTTCATAGTTTTTCCATAGTTTTCCTAAAATCTGCGGCATCATATCCGGTCTGCCCCAGTCTACTGTACATCCTAGAGCATAAGATTCGATAACAACACTGAAAACAGGCATTATTGCATCAAAACCAAGTATCTCATAGTTTGCTCTTGAAAGTTCATACATCTTCTTTGCATCGTAATGAGCTTCAGGGAAAAAAGAATTCATCATTTTCATTTGTTCGATAGTTGTTGAGGATACAGGGTTTGCTACACCACATCTGGGTGCTTCTTTTTTAGAGAGAATATTTAACAGGATTTCTTTTGGTGTCATATCTAATTTTAAATTCCTTCCTTTTAAGATTTTTTTGCTATTTTATATGTTTATGTAATTTATTTCAATATAATGAATTTTCGTTCTTCAGAGCTGTGTTAAGAATTATGGGTCAGCAATAATATCAGAGAATTAAAATTATAGGGGATGGCAAATACTTGCCATCCCCTATAATTTTTTTTAAATCCGTATATTTTTATAACCTGATTTAAATTACATACCCATTCCGCCCATACCACCTGGGTAACCGCCGCCCTGAGGCATCGGAGGCATTTTATCTTTCTCAGGTTTTTCAGCAACGATAACTTCTGTTGTAAGAAGCAGAGCTGCAACTGAAGCAGCATTCTGAAGCGCGCTTCTTGTAACCTTTGCGGGATCTATTATACCAGCTTCAATCATGCTAACATATTTGCCGTTAGCTGCATCCAGACCTTCGCCCTCCGGAAGAGTTCTAACCTTCTCAACAACTACCGAACCCTCAAGACCGGCATTATTTGCAATCTGTCTTAGCGGCTCTTCAAGCGCCTTAATAACAATCATCGCACCGGTAAGAACATCCCCTGATAATGATTTAAGGTCAATCTTCTTGCTTACGTCAACAAGCACTACACCGCCGCCCGGAACAATTCCTTCTTCAACTGCTGCTTTTGTAGCAGAAAGAGCATCTTCAATTCTGTGTTTTTTCTCTTTCAATTCTACTTCTGTAGCCGCACCGACTTTTATAACTGCAACGCCGCCTGATAATTTAGCAAGTCTTTCCTGAAGTTTTTCTTTGTCAAAATCTGAGTCGCTTTGTTCAATCTCTGTTTTGATTTGTTTTATTCTACCCTTGATGGCATCAAGTGAACCTTTGCCTTCAACTATAGTTGTATTTTCCTTGTCAACTTTAACCTGTCTTGCCTGGCCAAGCATATTCAATGCTACGTTTTCAAGCTTCATACCAAGTTCTTCACTTATAACTTTACCGCCTGTAACAATTGCGATATCCTCAAGCATAGCTTTTCTTCTGTCGCCAAAACCGGGAGCTTTAACTGCAACACAATTTATTGTTCCTCTTAATTTATTTACAACTATTGTTGCCAGAGCTTCGCCTTCAACATCTTCAGCTATTATTAATAATGGCTTGCCGGCCTGCATAACCTTTTCAAGAATAGGGATAAGGTCGTTGATAGCGGCAATTTTCTGATTTGCAATCAGCATATAAGGATCGTTTAATACTGCTTCCATTCTGTCAGGGTCAGTTACCATATAAGGTGAGAGATACCCTTTATCAAACTGCAAACCTTCAACTAATTCGATATCAATTCCGAATTTATTCGATTCCTCAACTGTAATAACTCCGTCTTTTCCAACTTTTTCCATAGCATCGGCTATTGTCTGACCAATTGTTGAATCAGCAGCTGAAATAGCGGCAACTTCTGCGATTTTCTTTTTGTCTGTAGAAACATCTTTAGAAATTTTTCCAATTTCTTTAACAACTGCATCAACTGCAAATTCTATACCTTTTTTTAATTGAAGCGGGTTGGCACCTGCTGCAACGTTTCTTAAACCTTCTTTAACCATTGCCTGTGCAAGAAGTGTAGCTGTTGTGGTTCCGTCACCGGCAACATCATTCGTCTTTGTGGCAACTTCTTTTAATAATTGAACTCCGGTGTTTTCAAATACATCTTCTACTTCAATTTCTCTTGCTATGGTAACACCGTCGTTCGTAATAGTCGGAGCACCATATTTTTTTTCAAGTACTACATTTCTGCCTTTCGGGCCTAAAGTAATTTTAACAGCATCAGCTATAATATTAACGCCTCTTTCAAGCGCTCTTCTAGCTGATTCATCATATTTTAGTTCTTTTGCCATAACTTAATCCTCCTTAATAATCAAAATTAAAAAACTTTAAAACATTTTAAATGACTGACATTAATAATCCATATAAATTAAAAAATTATGCAGATTATTCAACTATTGCAAGAACATCACTTTCTCTTATTATTAAATGTTCTGCGCCGTTGATCTTAACTTCCGTTCCTGAATATTTGGAATAAAGTACTTTATCCCCTACTTTTACATCCATTGCAATTCTTTTTCCGTCTTCATCTTTTGCGCCCGGACCTACTGATATAACTTCGCCTTCCTGTGGTTTTTCTTTAGCGGTATCGGGAAGAACGATTCCGCTTGCTGTTTTCTCTTCACTTGCTTTTGGCTTAACAAGAATTCTGTCGCCTAATGGTCTGTATCCCATTAAATACCTCCTTATTAATAATAAATAATGCCTGATAATAATTGTCTATCCGTATAAATATTCTTTTACACAAATAAACCTTTTTGGTTTAGCACTCTACAAGACTGTCTGCTAACATTAAGAAAGTTTAATACAGGATGTATTAAAAATCAAGAGTTTTGCAGAAATTTTTTAAAATAATTTAGTAACTTAAGCAAAAAACTTTTAGTAAATAAATGATTATGGTATTGATAAATAATTTCCTATTTATTGACTTGCCCCATAAATATTTGCTTATTTAAAAGTCAGGGGCTTGTTTGCCAAACCCCTGAAATATTGAGATTGTAAAGACACCTCGGAAGTCTTACTGAAGTATTTAAGATTAATTTACATTTAATTTGTAATAAAAAAATATTTCCATGGATTAACCATTATGTTTATTAAGATAACTTTCTATCTCTTGTTTTGAATTTAATATACTTATTTCTATATTGAATTTTATTTTCTCCCCGGGATTTACGAAACGGACATTTTTATTTTCTTTTTCAATATTCCTGCCGCCAAGAAGGCTGTTTGCCGGTTCAAGTCCGCAAACATACTCACCGCTTGCTGCCTGTTTCCATTGAATTAAATAAGGAAGGCTCTCCTTGCTGAATTTGATCAAGACTCCAAGCCCTTCTCCGTTATTAAATTCTTTGTTAATTAAAGCTACATTTCCAAATCCGTCTTTATCTGCCTCAATTTCATGGACAAATACCTGTTCTTCAAAATCATCCAGAGGCTCGCAGAATTTGTTGAAGCTTTTAATCTCTTTTTTTGCATTTTCATCTTTTGGAGTAGTAATAGTTCCTTCAGGTAATATTAACTTGGAATTCGAATCAAGAAGAGGAAATCCTAAATTAATATGATATAAAACCATCAGGGGGCTTATTTTAAAACCAATGTTTTCAACCGTATCGCCTATCATAATTATCGGCTTATCTGCAAAAACAGTAATTTTCCTGGAAAGTTCCAGTTTATAATCAAGAGCTTTTACTTCTCTTATTTTACCCTGAACCCACATTACATAATTATCATTTTCCCACTTGCAGTCAGCCAGAATATTGTTCGCAGGAAGACTGGAAATTCTGCCATGAAGACCTAATTCTTCACCATCATCTATCGTTGGATGACCAAAATATGTAAGCCCGCATGTTGTTAATAAACCTCCAAAAAACGTCCTGAGCCATTCCAGTCCCTTGCTTTCATAATAAATTGAAGACGTTTCTCTTGTTGCAGATCTCCACGAAATTGGAATATTTTTATAGGTGAGAGACGATATATCCATTCCTCTGTCAAGTACTGTCGTCATTTCAATACCACCAGGGCTTTTAATATCGGCAGCCCTTAAATTTTTAGCAGCTCCATCAGAAAATTCATATAACTTCACCCCGCCAAGTTGAGACATATCCCCGACTTTTTTTAAAAGTTCAGTCTTTGAATACTTTTTTCCAAAAATTTCCATCTTTGCCTCCATTCCCCATTCAATATTAATAATTATTAAACTATATATTTTTTCTTATAACTGCTTATATCAAAAATAAAAAAACAATTTAATCTGTTGCCTTCAGACTTTAATTTAAGCCTTTGTTTTTATCAAGAGAGATTTTTAATAAAATTGCAGATAATATTTATAATCAAAATTTAATTCTATAAATCCGTTCTTGAATATACGTCAATATCAAGATTTGATAAATGGCCTTTTTTAAATTCAAAATATCCAAGGCTTGCAACCATTGCGGCGTTATCCATGCAGAATTTTACCGGAGGAATATAAATTTTAATACCCTGCCTGTTTGCCGCCTGTGCAAATTCATCGCGCAGTTTTGAATTGGCTGCTACTCCCCCACTGACAAGAATTTTATTTATTTTAAACTTATTGCATGCTTTTATTGTTTTTTGGACAAGAACGTCAACTGCCGCTGCCTGAAAACTGGCGGCAAGGTCCGGAATATTTTTTTCATTCAGAAGCTCAGGAAACTTTTTTGTTCTGTAAATAAGTGCCGTTTTGATGCCGCTGAAACTGAAATTGAAATCTCCGCTTTCAAGCATCGGGCGAGTAAATTCTATAAAATGAGGGTCAGCGTTTTTTGAAATTTTATCAATAACGGGTCCTCCCGGATAACCAAGATTAAGATATCTTGCAACTTTATCAAATGCTTCTCCGACAGCATCATCCACCGTACGGCCTATTTCTTTTATATTTAAATTTTTATCCACAATATAAAGACTTGAATGTCCGCCTGACACTATAAGGCTTATATATTCATCCCGCATGTCAAAATTCAATTCATCATTTGCAAGAACATTTGCAAAAATATGAGCTTTAAGATGGTTAATTGCAATAAGCGGAATCTTATTATAATAGCTGAATGCTTTTGCCGCCCCGACCCCGACCAGAAGCGATCCCAGCAGCCCGGGCCTGTTCGTCACAGCAACGGCGTCAATTTTCTCTGAAGAAATATCTGCCTTAAGCAGAGCTTCTTTAATTATTATATCTATCATTTCAATGTGTTTTCTTGAAGCAATTTCAGGAACAACACCCCCGTATTTCTCATGTATTTCATTCTGGGACGAAACTGCATTTGAGAGTACTTCTTTCCCGTTCTTAACTACTGCCGCACATGTGTCATCACACGAAGTTTCGATCCCAAGAACAAATATGTCTTCTTTATCCTTCAAAACACTACCTGCTGTTTTTCTTTCTTTCGTTATACTCATATAAGGCTTATTTTTAAATATCTATAAAAGTTAATTTTATTTTTTTTATATTTTGATTAAAAATATGTTCATATTTTAAAAACTTGACATCCTTATAGTATTATCATTACTTTTAAAAATATAAAAAGTATGCATCTGCACCCATACACATGTTAATTATAAAATCCCGGAAACATTATGCTCTTTATTTTTTGCCGAAAGCTATAAAATCACGGACATAAACCGGTGATATGGAAAGTGATTCCAAACCATTATCCAAACTGTAATCTGCTAAATAATTCAAATATTTTGAATCAGGATTAATATTGTCTTCATCAATCATAATTTTTATCAAATCATGGCTGGCTTCAATATCCTGTTTCAGTTTTTCAAGTAAAAGCTTGTAAGATTTCACCCCATTTGCAGTCATTATTAGCAGAATTTCTTTTTCAGATCTGCCGTCATCGTCTTTATCTTTTGCAGAAGATTTGAACCCTTCAGGTAAATTGCTCACTTCAAATATCTGACCGAATTCCAAACAGCCGCAATCATCCAAAAGAAATAATTGGCGGATAATCTGGGAAAAATTCATACCGAATTCTTCTGATTTTAAAATAAAATTACCATACTTTTTTGACAAATGATACCTGCTGTTTTCAAATTCAAATTCATAGATCTGTTTTGTATTTTCTTTATTATTTTTAATTTCATAAATACTAAAGAAAATTTCATTATTCCTGACATCAATTAACGGCATAATAAATACATTGCAGGATTTAATCTTTTTTTCCGCAATGCTCTTAATGTTTTTAAGCGTGCATCCTACTGAAAAAACATCAAGAGAGTTAAAACCTATTACCGGTTTTTGGGAAAGCATGGAAAATATCTTTATAACGCTTATACCTATTCTTCCGCCTGTAAAATCACCGGGACCCAAGTTTATGGCAAACAGGTCCATGTCTTTAACAGACTTATCGGCATTTCTAAAAGCAGTATCAAGGTTACCAATAATATTTACCATATGCTGCCTGCTTTTATCATCTTTAATTTCAGATAATATTCTGCTGCCTTCACTTATGCTGATACTTAATATTTCGGTTGTACTGTCTACTGCCAGAATTGTCTTCATATTCATTTTTAATGCTTTTTAGATATCTCCGGATATTATTTTTACTCTGACTCAGGTCAAAATACTTTTTCTTTGAATTGCATTATAAAAAATTTTCAGATAGCTTCGTTATCTTTAAACATTTCTATTTTCTTTGCCCAGCAAACATCTGATGCTAAAAAAGTTATTCTTCTCTTCTGGTTAACGGTCTCAAAATTTTCCTCTGATACAGCATCTTCAAAAAAATATTCAAATTTTATTTCAAGGAATTCTTTGCAAACCTTTTCTTTAATGAAACCGCCCCATTCAATTAAAATAATGGATTTTGAATCATATAAATATTCTTCAATCCCAATATCTGGTATATCCTTAAGGTTGTCAATCCTATAGAGATCACAATGAACCAGCTTTAGATTAATGCCATCCTTATCAAAATCATAAGTATTTATCAGTGTAAAACTCGGACTTGATACATTTTCCTTTATTTTCAGGCCTTCCGCTGTGCCTGAAATAAAAGTGGTCTTACCTCCGCCAAGTTCACCCAGAAAAAAGACAACATCTCCGGGTGACAGAATCCCGGAAAACTTTCTGCCAATTTTTTTTGTTTCTTCAGGTGATGATGTTGTAAATTCTAACTCCATTTAAAAAAGCCCCATTTGTTCTGCAGAAGATTTGGAATTTTCATCCATCGGCACTTCCCGGTCATCATTATTATCTGTATTGTCTCTTGTTTCACCACCGGCTTGACTGCCTGATACTTCAGTTCCGGAATTTTTTTTTGTTAATTCTATATTTTTTCTCTTCTGCAGTCCGAAATCATCTTCAATAATAATCCTTGAATCAGTTCCTCCCGATTCAAGCATCTTAATAACTTCTGCAGCTCTTTTAAAGTCGACTTTCAGGATTTCTAACCTTGAAGGGGTGTAAAGAGCAGCTGCGGGATGATTTATAGGCAGAATATATCTGTTGCCAATTTTAAATACCTTGCCTCTGAGTCCGCTAATTCCTTCTTCGGTATTTAAAATCAGCTGAGTTGAATACTTTCCAAGAGTACATATGACTATAGGCTCTATAATTTCGATCTGTTTAAATAAGTAATTCTTGCACGAATCTATTTCTTCAATCCTAGGATCCCTGTTTTGCGGTGGCCTGCACTTTAAAACATTTGCAATAAAAACTTCATTTCTGACAAAACCTATCGAGTTTAACAAATCATCAAGCAGTTTTCCTGCCTGGCCCACAAACGGTTTGCCCTG
>JAJFVM010000241.1 GCA_021371805.1 bacterium | reverse complement strand
TAAAGAAAAGATATTATGTTTGTCATGTTTTTGAAAGTTAGGAAATTGTCTGTTAAAATTCTGAAGCAATTTAATTTAATGAATTATAGAATAAAAATTGATAGATTATTTGTATGGACATGGCAATTATCAATTACCGCTGTCACCTTTTTAAATTAAATATTTTAAAACATAAATCTTTCTCATTTAATTTTAAGCTTATAAATAAAAATTACTAATTGATAAGATAATTGAAATAAATTCATTAATACTTTATGATTTGAAGCATTAAATCAAAAATATTTAAATATTTTTCATGGGGCTATTAATTGAAAACTCAAAAAGAAATTCTTATTGGTATTATAGAAAACTTAAGCAGGAATTTAATTGATGCTGAACAAATGCTGACCGAGCTTGATTCTCATATAGGAGACGGAGATTGCGGAATTGGTGTCAGAAAAGGATTTGGAGCAGTACAGAAAATCATACCCGAATTAAGTGCTATGGAACTGGCAGATATACTTAAAAAAGTCGGATTTACTTTGGCTTATACAATTGGGGGAACTTCAGGTGCAATGCTGGGTACAGGTTTTATAGAATTGGGAAAAGGCTTGAAGGAAAAAGCGGAACCAAATATTTTTGATTGGATTTTTGCAATAAATTTTGCTCTCGAAGGTATAAAAAGAAGAGGCGGAAATACAAAAGTAGGTGACAAAACAATGATAGATGCACTTGAACCTGCAGTTTTATCGATGATTAATTCAGCTGATACCAACAAGGAAATAAGTCTTGTTTCCTTATTTGAGAAAGCTTTAGCTGCTGCAAAAGAAGGATCTGAAAGTACCATTAACCTTACAGCCAAAAAAGGAAGGGCTTCATATCTTGGTGAAAGGAGCATAGGTTTCAAAGATCCAGGTTCCGTAATCATATGCATTATATTTGAATCAGCTTACGACTATTTAAGCAAATTGGTATGAAATTATATAAATTTATTTTATAAACAATATAAAAATAAAAGGGATTTTATAAGACCCCGTAGTTTATTAGTATTGGGAAAAACAAATATATATTAAAGGTTATATATAGCGTAACCTTTAATAAGAATGAATGGATATTATTTAAATTTTTAAGTAATTTAAGATATGTGCAATTTTTTTTAAATCCATGGGAGTTCCAGATGTTTTTGATGAAGCTGAAAAGTTGATTATCTTTTAAAACATTCTTTTATTTAAAGGTATAAAAATGAAAAAAATAATAAATCTTCCCGAAGATTTTGTTAAAGAAATGCTGAAAGGTCTTGCTGATGCAAAACCTGATACTTTAGGTTATATTCCAGAGAAAAGGATAATATACAGAAAAGATCCGTTTACAAATAAAGTTGCTTTAATTTCAGGTTCGGGAAGCGGTCATGAACCTGACCAGGCATTTTATGTCGGAAAGGGAATGCTTGATGCTGCTTGCGCAGGTCCTGTTTTTGCAGCTCCGACTCTTGATGCAATTGTAGATACCGCAAGACTTATTGATAAAGGAAGAGGAGTACTGTTTTTAGTTAAAAACTATACAGGTGACAGGGCAAATTTTGAAATGGCAAGCGAAATGATAGAGTTTGAGGGCGGGCCAATTGTGGAAACCGTTATCATAAATGACGATGTCGCTGTTAGGGACAGCACTTTTACTGCAGGCAGAAGGGGTGTTGCAGGTGCAATTTTTGTTTATAAGATTGTAGGAGCAAAATCAGAAGAAGGAACCAATATTGATGAATTAAAAAAACTTGCACTGGAGGTTAATGCAAACGTAAGGACTATGGGGTATGCATTAAAATCATGCACGCATCCTGAAAAGGGATCACCGACATTTGAGCTTGGAGCAGATGAAATTGAGCTCGGAGTGGGTCTTCATGGTGAGCCCGGCAGACAGCGTATAAAGATCGAGAGAGCCAATGTAACAATTAACCGGCTTCTTGAATCCATAATAAGCGATTTACCTTTTAAACCAGGTTACGAAGTTGCTTTAATGGTAAATGGTCTGGGAGGAACTCCGATAAGTGAGCTTTACATTGCATGTTCTATTGCACATGACATATTGAAAGCAAACGGTATTAAGATTTTTAAATCTTATGTAAATAATTATTGTACTTCACTTGATATGGAGGGATGTTCAATAAGCTTGCTGAACCTGAACGAAGAATTCAAACGACTTCTTTTAGTGCCTGCTGATATTCCCATCAGGTATTTTTAAATATTATATTGAATATTTTTATTTTTAATTTATTGTAATTGTTTTTTCTTTTAAACTTTATTGGCTATAAAGTTGATTATGGATTATTTGATGAATTCCTGTAATTAATCTAAATTTTTTAATAAAATTTTTCCGTTTCGTAATCATAAAGTTTTGTATTTCTTTAAGTTACAACAGATTATTTATTGAATACCATTAAATTACTTGTCCTTGTCTGATATTTTATTTTTTTGGGGATAAAAATGAAAGCTATGGTTTTAAAAGAGATTTGCGAAATTAAAGTTGAAGGAAGAACTCAGCAGAGAAATGATGTTCCTTTAAAAACGGAACCTCTGGAGTTGGAAGATGTACCTGCTCCTGAACCAGGGCCAAAAGATATTGTTATCAAAGTATCTGCCTGCGGTATTTGCAGAACTGAACTGGATCAGGTAGAGGGAAGGATTTCTCCGCCGAAGCTGCCGGTGATTTTAGGCCACCAGCCTGTTGGAATAGTATCGGGTTTGGGAAAAAATGTAATTAAGTTTAAAATTGGCGATAGGGCGGGTGCCACATGGATATACTCCAGCTGTGGTAAGTGTAAATTCTGCCGCAGCGGTGAAGAAAACTTATGTGAACAATTCAAGGGAACCGGATGTCATGAAAATGGCGGTTACGCCGAATATATGATTATATCTGAAGACCATGCCCATAAAATTCCCGATAGCTTGGATGATTTGATCCATATAGCCCCATTGATGTGCTCCGGAGTAGTTGGTTATCGATCATTAAAACTTACCGGAATGGAAGATGGTAAAAATATAGGATTATATGGTTTTGGTTCTGCTCATCATCTGGTAATTCAAATGGTGAATTTCCTGTTTCCCAACGCTAAGAAGTTTGTCATAAGCCGGAATCCTGCAGAAAGACAGCTGGCAAAAAAATTGGGAGCCGACTGGGTGGGGGATATCGAAGACAAAACTCCTGAAAAATTGGATTGCATAATAGATACTACTCCGGTATGGAAACCGGTTGTTTTTGCTCTTGGAAATCTGGAAAAAGGGGGAAGGCTGGTTATAAATCTTATCAGGAAAGAGGATGCAGATAAGGATTATTTGCTAAAATTGGATTACCCGAAGCATTTGTGGTTGGAAAAGGAAATAAAAACGGTTGCCAATATCACTATAAAAGACGGAGAAGAATTTTTGGCTGTTGCCGCCAGAATGAAGATTAAGCCGGAAGTTCAGCTTTACGAGCTGGAAGATGCAAATAAAGCATTGGTTGAGCTCAAGAGCGGCAAATTAACCGGGTCAAGAGTCTTGAAGATAACCAGTACCTGATAATGACCGTTAACAAAAGCAACATTAAGCACAAGATTAGAACTTTTAATGCATTTACCTTAAGCATGCATGATTTTATGAATAGCTAATGATTGATTAACTCTTAGCGAATAAAACAATTGCTGATAATTGGCTAACTCTTTGTGAATAAATCATTTTTTCATGAATTATTTGTTTAAATTAAGCTTAAAATTTTCTTAATTTGGACCTTTTGGCTAATTGTTCACCAGAAACTTAATTAAGTATTTTATCCACTTATTCGCCAAAAACTGATTAGGTTATAACTGAATTGCCTGGATATTGATAAGAGTATAAAAATATGTTTTGATTTTAAAAAAAGTTTTTGGATTTTTGTATGGATTCTGCAATACGGACTTTATCATCCCCAAACCTATTGTTGATTTCGGTTATTGCTTTTGTAATATCCGAGTTTTTATCGTTCTTGCTGAAAAGAGTATCTTTAATCAGATGGTAAGGTTTAAGACCGGAAACCGAGATGCCTATCATTCTTACTTTTTTTCTGATTAAATCAAATTTCTCAAGCAGGGAAAAAGATATCTTATATATTTCAAAAATACTGTCCGTGTATTTATCGAATGTAATTCTGGCTGAACCGCCTGTGAAATCGGAGTATCTTATTTTTAAAGTTATGGTTTTGCCTTTATATCCTTCACGGATAAGATTTGACGATATTTTTTGAGAAAGCATCAAAAGAATTGGTTTTATTTTACCAACTTCCGATATATCTTCACTGAGGGTTGTTTCTCTTCCCACTGACTTGGGTTCGCTAAAGGGAATAACCGCACGATTATCTACTCCATTTGCCATATTATGCATAAACTCTCCCATTTCTCCGAATTTCAACCTCAGGAATTCAAGAGGTGTATCGGCAAGCTCGCCAATAGTCTTGATCCCTATACCGGCAAGATCTTCTTCAGTTGTTCTTCCCACACCCCATATGCTTGAAACCGGTAAAAGTCTTATCTTTTTTATCATATCGGGTGTATTTTCAAGCATTGTAAGGCCGTTAGGTTTACCCAGATTAGAAGCAAGCTTAGCAAAAAACTTGTTGGGTCCTATGCCTGCCGATGATGTTAGATTTGTTTTTTCATAAATTGCTCCTTTTATTTTTCTTGCTATTTCAATGGCATCGCCAAAAAGCTTCTCGCAGCCGGTTACATCAAGAAAGGCTTCGTCACATCCCACAGGTTCGACAAGAGGAGTAAATCTGCAGAATATTTCTCTTATCTTCCTTGACTCGCGGAGATATTTTTCCATATCCACCGGAACGTAAATTCCATCCGGACACAGCTTCCTGGCTTTATAAAGAGGCATTCCGGAATAAAGGCCGTATCTTCTTGCTTCATAAGATGCAGTAGATACCACACCTCTGTTCAGCGGTCCTCCGACTATCAGGGGCTTGTTTTTATATTGCGGATTATCTCTTTGCTCGATTTGGGCAAAGAAAGCATCCATATCGACATGAATTATTTTTCTTAATTTTTCCATAACAAAGCCGCCTTTGCAGCGAGACCGGATTTTATATGATCTTTATTATTTTGGATTTTTGTCTTCTTTAAAGCTGAAAGACTTATTATTTTATCGGCAATAACTGAGATATTGCCATTTTTAAAAGAGAGATTTCCATTAACCAGGACACAGTTTCCCGGTACAAATTTATCAGGGATTCTCAGACACTCTTCGGAAAAAATTACGACTTCATACATGCCGCTCCAGTCTTCAAGAGTCAAAAATAATAATTCCTTATCATTTTTTGTTTTTTCTTTTCTTTTTATTAAAATGATTCCTGATGTCGTTATCCCTTTTTTATAAGGATTTTTTTCGTTTACTGCTGAGCCGAAATCCCTGCTTTTTATTACTCTGAAATTTTTTAGCTCGTTTTCAAAATATTGCAGAGGATTTGCGCTTGCACAGAATTCAAGAATATGATTTTCGATCTCGAGTTTTTCTTCGAAGCTGTAATCCTGTATTAATTTTACACTTTGAGGAAAAAAGCTGTCTGGATAATCAGGATTTTCGCTTATAAGACGCAGGGGAACATTTGTGTTGCCGGTTGTTTTCAAAAAACCGTCTTCTTTTGAATTACAGCATAGCGTATCTGCCTGCATGGCTGCCTGATTTTTTTTATAATTCCGGTTACCGCAAGCTTTTTTGGGATTTCTCTGTTTTATTTGTGAAAGATATTCGAGGACGAGTAAAAGATACTTTCTTTTTAAATCGCTGAAATCAAAAGCTCCTATTTTTATTAGGTTTTCCGCAGCTTTTATCGTTATTTTCCCCGGCTTTATAATTCTTTCGTAAAAATCGGTAAAATTTTTAAACAAGCCTCTTTTCTCTCTTTCCTTTATTATGTTAGCGGCACTTGAGATTCCCAGATCTTTAACACTTATAAGAGAAATCCTTATTGACTTTCCGAAGTCTTCAGTTAAAAACTCCATACCGCTGAGATTTATGTCAGGCAGCTTGATTGTTATCCCCAGCCTCCTGGCTTCTTCTATGTAAGAATTTTTGCAGTAATATCCGGAGTTTTTTGTCAGTATTACCGATAGCAATTCGGCGGGGTAATAGACTTTTAAAAAACAGGTCTTATATCCGATTTCAGCATAAGCAGCGGCATGTGCTTTTACAAAACCATAACTTGCAAATTTTGATATCAGCCTGAACAATTCTGCCGCAAGGCCGATATCATAACCTTTTTTAACAGCTCCGTTTATAAATCTGTCTTTTTCGGTTTCCATGTTGTCATAAGAGAAGGTTGCCATCGCCTTTCTTAATCTGTCGGCTTCTCTTAACGAATATCCTGCAATTTTTACCGCAACTTTCATGACCTGCTCCTGATATAGCATAACCCCGCATGTTTCTTCGAGAATTTCTTTCAGATCATCGTGAAGATAGTCAATTTTTTCTCTGCCGAACTTTCTCTCGATAAAAATATCAACCATCCCTGACTGCTGAGGGCCTGGCCTGTAAAGAGATATCAGGAGAATTATATCGGCAAGTGTTTCCGGTTTTAGCTTTCTCATCAGGGAGCGTATCCCCATGCTTTCAAGCTGAAAGGTGCAAAGCGTGTCTCCCCTGGATAATATTTCGCAAACCTTTTTGTCATCATAGTTGATATTTGAAAGGTCAACCTTGTCGGTTTTTCTTGTTTTTTCCACTATTGCCATGACTTCATCGATATGGTCAAGGGTCAGGGAATTAATCAAATCTATCTTTAAAAAACCCATGCTTTCTATATCTTCCAGTCCATACTGGCTCATAATTTCACCTGTTTCAGATTTCATAAGAGGTATGCTGCCTGGCGCGTTGCTGCCGAGGATAATGAATGCGCATGGATGCATAGCTATATGTCTCACATATCCACTGAGTTTTTGCGAGACATTGATTATACCATTATCGATGTTATCTTCTTGGTCTTTGTTTTTAATATCATCTTTCTTATTTATGCTATATTTAATGCTTCTATGCGGCAGAGAATTAATCATCTCATCCAGCTCTTCTTTGCCAAGGCTTAAAATTCTGCCGGCTTCTCTTATCGAAGCTCGTGCTTTAAACGTCGTAAAAACGGGAACTCTTAAAATATTATACTTTCCGTATTTTGATGAAAGATAATTTATTATTTTGTATCTGCCCTTGCTTGATGTATCAATATCGATATCGGGAAGATTTTTACGCTCTTCATTCAAAAATCTTTCAAAGTAAAGGTTTTGTTGTAAAGGATCGACATTCGATATTCCAAGCAGGTAAGTTACGAGGCTGCCTGCAGACGAGCCCTTGCCGCAGGTAGGTATTTTGTTTTCAGATGCGAACCTGGCAATGTCAGACACTATCAGGAAGTATCCGCAAAAACCTGTTTTTTCTATTACCGAAAGCTCGTATTCAAGACGTTCATATATTTTATTATCCGGTTTTTCTCCGTATCTTAACCGGACTTTTTCATAACAAAGCTTTTTTAATAAGCTTTCCTGTGTTTCATTTTCAGGTATATCGCAGCGGGGGAGCCTGCTTTTATTAAGTTCAAATTCGACATTGCATTTACCGGATATTTCTTCGGTGTTTTCTATTGCATTTTTTAAGTCCGAGAACAAATCTTGCATTTCGACATGACTTTTAAGATAATTTTCGTTGCTCTGAATAATGCTGAAAAATGGCAGGTTTTCCTTTGAGCTCATTAATTTTAATCTTGCAAGATGAATATATGTTTCATAATCCTGTTTTAACAGGTAATGGACATCATTTCCTGCAACTATTTTTATGTCGTTTCTGGCAGCAAATTCCGTAAGGATTTTTCCCCTGAAAAATCTTTTTGCAGGCGTCTTGCTGCTTAGTGAAAGATTATTTACGGGGATTCTCTGTATCTCGATATAAAAGTCTTCACCAAAGACATCAGTCCATTTGTTTAATCTTAAAACCGCCTCTTCCAGGTCGTTTTTTTCCAGAAAACCGTGAAGTTCATTGTTGTTGAATTCGGATATTGCTATTATGCCTTCTTTCAGTTCTTTCAGAATGTTGAAATCTACCGGTGCGGGGCAGTTTTTACTGTTGAGATTTGCGCTGCTTATGATTCTGCAAAGATTTTCATAACCCTTAATATTTTTGGCAAGAAGCAGAACACCGCATATGATTCCTTCTTTCAGTACAAAAATCTCCGAGCCTATTATTGGTTTTATGTTGTTGTTTACAGCTTCTTTATAAAACTCCATAACGCCGTGCATGACAGCAGTGTCTGTCAAGGCAAGGTTTTTCATGCCGAGTTCTTTTGCCTTGCTTATCAGGCTTCCGATCTTTACCGATGATTCCAGAAGGCTGTACTGGCTGTGAAGGTGAAGATGACAAAACATTTTTATGTTTTTTGATTTTTTTTAAATTTTAGTTTTCTGAAAGTTAATTTAATTCCAATCCGGCCATACCGGCTGAGACAGATGTTTTAAAATTCTTTTAAAGGATGTTCCTGTATACGGCTATTACTTTACCCTGTATTTGCAGCCCATCCTTTACAACAATTGGTTCATACAGAGGATTTGAGGATCTCAACTCAACTG
>JAJFVM010000133.1 GCA_021371805.1 bacterium | reverse complement strand
AATGGGAGAAGTAAGATATTATTCATTAACTAAAACTTTCCCTGAAACTGCTGAAGAATTGTTTAAAAAAGCTGAAAAAGAAGCTAAGGAAAAATATGAAAGCTACAAAAAAATGGCAGGGTCTTAATTCTTTTTAAAGATTGATTTTGTCTTAAACTCCTGCAAATTACTAATTTGCTTATAAACAAAATGTAAATACTCGCGCACTAAAAGTGCGCGAGTACAACTTTTATGAAATAAATTGACTCTATTTACCTACGCACTAAACGTACGGACATTCTGACTTATGGTTTTTAGAAAAGGTAGCTTTCAATAATTTATAAACAATGCATGCATTCAGGTAAGAATTTTTTCTTTGCCTTTAAGTTCATAAAGTATTCCTTGGGGTTCAGATATTTGTTCAGAAGCGTCAAGTATTTCCATGGATACAATTTTACCGCCTTTACTATAATCGATAATTATTCCTTATTTTATTTCGTCACTCTCGGATATCTTTTCTTCCCGTAAAATAAGGTTCGGAGTATTGGTCTCCGGATCAAATATTATTCTCATCACAACCCCTAACTACTCAATATTTACTGATCTTGGATGTTTTATAAACTGTTATAACTTCCAATGAATGGCCCTTCTTTACAATAATTTACATTTCCCTTCTTCCGGAAATTGCTCTGCCGATTGTTATCTGATCAGCATATTCGATATCTCCCCCGACAGGAAGACCGCTTGCAAGTTTGGTAATTTTTACACCCAAGGGTTTTAAATTCTTACTTAAATACGTTGCAGTGCTGTCTCCTTCAACCGTTGGATTTAACGCAATTATTATTTCAGTTGTATTTAGTTGGCTTATTCTCCCAATCAGCTGAGGTATCTTTAATTCATCAGGGCCAATATTTTCAATTGGAGAAAGCAGCCCGCCCATAACATGATATAAACCCCTGTACTCACCTGTTCCTTCAATCACAAGCACGTCACTTGGCTTTTCAACTATGCAGATTGTTTCCCTGTTACGGCTGCTGTCTTTGCATACAGGGCATTCATCTTCTTCGGATAGATTGAAGCAATTTTTACAAAACCTTACCTTTTCCTTCATATCAATAAGCGCACCGGCAAAATCTTTAATTTCTTTTTCGGACTGCCCCAGTAAGGAAAACACTATTCTTCTTGCAGACTTCGGACCTATCCCAGGCAGTTTCCTGAATTCATTTATTAAAGTTTCAATGCTTTTTATTTGAAATGTCATATTCTTATCTTATTAAAATAAACCAGGGATGTTCATGCCGCCCGTAAGTGAGCCCATTTTATTTTTATATTCATTTTTTGATTTTGTTAAAGCATCATTTACCGCAACCATCACCATATCTTCAAGCATTTCGATATCATCAATATCAACCATTTCCTTATTTATTTTTACTTCCAGCAGCTCCTGGTCACCATTAACTTTCACTTTTACCACTCCGCCTCCGGAAGAAGCTTCAAAAATCATATTTTTCAATTCTTCCTGAACAATTTCAAGCTGTTTTTGCATCACTCTTGCTTGCTTCATTAAGTCGCCGTAATTAATTCCCACTCTTCTTCTCCTTTATTTGAAATTTTTTCTCTAAATAATTATACTCTTCAACCTTATCTTCACCTGAATCAACAAAATATTCGAAATCCCTGCTCTTTTCCTTATTTTCTTTTATTCTGGAATATTGAACTTTTATCTGTTTCTTTATGGTTTCCTTATCGGTACTTTCTTTTACTGATTCCTTTTCTTCTGATCCGGATTTATTTAAACCCGGTTTTTTTACATTTTCCAAAAATCCTCTTATATCAATTAAATCCTGGCCTTCACTTTCAAAAAAGAAATTAATCTTAAACTGTCTTCCCAGATTTTCCTTTAAAGAAATTCCTATTTTTTCAAGATTTTCAGGTTTATTTAAATTTTCCTTATGGAATTTATAATTATTAGGAAGATAAAAAAGAATATTGCTATTATTTATTTTTAT
>JAJFVM010000132.1 GCA_021371805.1 bacterium | reverse complement strand
TAGTGTTTACTTATTATATTAATTTTACATATTTTATTCAAAAAAATATAATTCTATTTTATAATGCTTTTATTTTATTTAGTTCCGGTATAAAGTTTATATATAAACAGGATTCTAATATTATTAAAAAATAAAAATAATCAATGGAAAAAAGGTTATAAATGAGAACATGTATTTCAAAAAATAATAAAAAAATTAAGCTTATTGCTTTTTTAGCTATTTTTACAATCGTTTTTTTACTGATCACCGGCATGATTTCATGCACGGCAACCGGTAATTCCGATAATACCAATTCAAATAACAGCGTGCAGAATACTGAACAGAATGGCAGCACCGATAATAGCGGCGATATTCAGGAAGAAACAATTAATTCAGTAAAAGGCGAAGACCTGACAAATTATGACAATGTAAAAGTCGGAGCAGAAATGAAGGGAGCAATTCCGGGTTTTTTAACCACCAATAAAGATAATTATGTTGGCGTTGAAATCAAGAACACTTCAGACTTTACATGGAGGAACGACTCAAAGAATTCCGTAAGAATAGGTTACCATTATTATGGACAGGATATTGATGTAAGTAATTATGACAGTACCACAAGAACAGAGCTGGAGAAAAACGTTGCACCCGGTGAAACCATCAAAGTAAATGTTTTAATTAATGATATTAAACAACCCGGAAATTATGTAATCCAGATTGATCTTGTCCTTGAAGGCAAGTACTGGTTTTCCTCCAAGGGTGTTGAGATAATAGAAAGCCCTGTATATTTCGGTGAAAGCCAGAGTTAAACTAATATCAATATCCTATAGGTTTTATCGCAAAAATTTTCGGAACTTTGATGAAATGTTTTATAAATGATTTATCGCTTATAAGATTTCCGGCATCCTCTTCGGAATACTCGTATAATTTGCCGGTTACCTTATACAAATCAAGCATGGAGCATATGTTTATATCTGCCCCCAACCCTACACCGATCATTGAACGATAACTCGTAGATTTCTTTAAAGCTTCAAGAGGATTCTTTTCAAATATTGCATTATTTAATACAATATTTGCACCGTCCGTAATTTCTATATCCTTTCTTTTTTCCATGATTTTTTTTACAGCCATACCTGCAGCATAAGCATCATCAAAAGCTATTTTGTTTTTCTCTCCGGAACAGACAAGCAGGATACCGCATTTATTCTTTTCCGCCTCGCTGACTAATATATCGCATACAAAACTGATATTAACAAGAGCTACAACAAATGAATTTTTTGATTTAAGTGTCTTAAAAAATGATTTTGTACCATTTGTTGTCTTAAGGATAATTCCCCTGCCTTCAAGATCCATTTTTGAATATTCCAACGGGGAATTACCAAAATCAAAACCCTTTGGAGGCAGTCCGCCTTCTTCCCCGCAAAGAAGATAGTCTTTAAACATTTTTTTATACGATAATGCCCGGGTTTTATTTTCAGCAATGACTATCTCCTTACATCCCCTGGCTATCATGACAGACATAGTCGTTGTAGCTCTTATTACATCAATTATCCCGCAGACATACTCCGAAGTGTTGATGTGTTTTGATTTCGGATTAAAGTTATTGTTCAGTATGACATCAAGTAGCATTTTTTCCTGCCTAATTTTTTATGGTTTTTTTATTTTCTAAGAATTTAAAAAATCGCTGAATTTTTTCCCCGTTATTTTTTCATATGCAACCATATATCTTTGCGAGGTTTTACTTATGATATCTTCAGGCAATTCAGGCGGAACGGAATTTCTATCCCATGATGAACTTAAAAGATAATCTCTTACGAATTGCTTATCCATGCTTTTCTGCTGCTTTCCTGGTTCATATTCCTCTAAAAACCAGAATCTTGAAGAATCCGGAGTAAGTACTTCATCTGCAAGAACTATTCTATCGTCAATATTTCCGAATTCAAATTTGGTATCAGCAATTATAATATCTTTTTTTAAAGCATATTCACTTGCTTTTTTGTATATATCAATACTTTTTTTCTGTAGATAGGAAACAACATCTGTTCCAAAAATCATTTTTGCCTTGGTTATGGTTATTGATATATCGTGACCTGAAACCTCCTTGGTTGTCGGAGTAAAAATGGGTTCGGGAAGTTTATCTGCAAATTTTAAACCTGCAGGCAAAGTAAAATCTCCGACTTTTCCGCTCTTATTATATTCTTCCCAGGCAGAGCCTGTAATATAGCCTCTTACTACACATTCAATAGGATATATATTAGCTTTTTTAACTATAACCGATCTACCCCTAACAATATCCTTAAATTTTTTTAACTCTTTCGGAAAGTTATTAAAATCAGTCTCAATGATATGATTTTCAATAATATCCTTAAGATAATCAAACCAGAAAACCGAAATCTGATTAAGTAAAATACCTTTATAAGGAATAAGCGACTGCAGGATATAATCAAATGCAGAAATTCTGTCAGTAGTCACTATTAAAAGCTTATCATCAAGTGAAAACATTTCCCTTACTTTGCCGCTTTTAATTTTTTGTATATTTTCAAGCTCAACATTACCAATTAGTTTCATATAGGTCCTCCTGAATTATATGGTTTTAAAAAATTTAAGCTTTCCCGTAAGCCTGATTTTAATTTTATACTTTAAAAAAAACTTTTCCTAAATTAACAGTAAAAAAATTCTGATTTTATAAATTATAAATTATTTTCTTTTAATTTTTAAAAAAAAGTTAATTATTTCGCTGGTTAAGCTTTCCAAAAGCAAAGGAGCATTTTCAACGGCATCTGAAAGTTCCATAGGTTTATTTAATATTGAGAAATTGCCGCAGAACAGCTCGCTTTCACTTCTGTTTACCTGATTTCTATCAATAAGAACTGATCCGTTTATAGTTATGACAGGAATATTATATTTTCTGGCAAGATATGCTACCCCATATGCGCTTTTACCAAAAAAAGTCTGCTTATCAAATGCACCTTCACCTGATATTATCAGATCCGAATCTTTTATTTTTTCCTCAAGATTGGTAACATCAATAATTATGTTCACTCCTATCCTTAACTTGGCATTTAAAAATGCCACCATGCCGCCGCCCAGACCACCTGCAGCACCTGCTCCTTTCAAATCACGTATATTTTTACCAAGATCATTTTTTATAACTTTTGCAAAATTGATAAGACCTCTGTTCAGCTGCCTTATCATCTGTGAATCAGCACCTTTTTGAGCTGCATACACATATGCGGCACCATTTTTTCCGGTAAGCGGATTTTCAACATCACAGGCGCATTCGCAAATTAAATTGGCAACTCTCGGATCCAGGTTGTTTGCATCAACTTTTGAAACTTTTAAAAGTTGACTGCCGCCCAGACCAAGCAATTTATCATCCGCATCATAAAACTTTATTCCCAGAGCCTGTGCCATTCCCATACCGCCGTCATTGGTTGCACTGCCTCCTATACCCACTATTATTTTTTTACAGCCCAAGTCCAATGCTTTTTTTATCATCTGGCCCGTTCCATAAGTTGTTGTCTTCATGGGATTTCTTCTGTCATATGGAACAAGCCATAATCCTGAAGCAGCCGACATTTCAATAATCGCAATATTATTTTCTATTATGCCGAATTTTGCTTTTACTTCCTCTCCTAATGGCCCCATTACAGGTACTTCAATGTATTTACCTTTCGTGCTTTCAACCAGCGTTTCAACTGTACCTTCTCCCCCATCAGCCATAGGATTTATTACGACTTTAATAGAGTTGTCTATATTTTTAATGGTCTTTGCTATGATACCACATACATCGGTAGCGCTAAGACTGCCCTTGTATTTATCACACGCTATTACAATTTTCATTTTTGTTTTTTCCTGTTTGCTAGAATATTAAAACATATTTTAGAAAATCTTTCTTTAATTACTTTATTTCAGATAGCACGCCCGGTTAGCCACATAAAAAGTCATTATAAATTATTATATTGTTAAATCAAGAATGACAGGCACGGGGAAAAATTCAGGCAGTTGAAATAATTACAGGCCCGATTACCTTCTCCATGTTATTTTTTAGATTAAGGTAAAAATATTTTTAAAGCTTTTTTTGCAACTCTTAACCTGACCGGAAGATTACAATAAACATCACCGTCTACCTGGACTTTCAGAGCTGCGGGATTATAAGCTTCGGGGCTTTTAGGATGACTTTGCTCAATAACTATCTCACTTGCGGTTTTTATATAAAATACATTCTTGAAATTAATATGCATTTTAACAAAGATTGCCAGAATGTTTGCTATAAAACTGATTTTATCTTTACTCATGAAGATGCAAATATCAATAAGCCCGTCATCAATTGAAGCTTCGGGAGCTATCTGAGCCATCGGAAACCCATAAGACCTTACATTGCTGGCTATACAAAAATACCCTTTACAAAATATGTTTTCATCATTTATCTTCATTATTATTTCAACAGGTTTATAAGTAAAAAACGCTTTGATTCCATGATAAATATAAGCAAGAATCTTAAATTTTTTCTTGAGGCTGGGATTTAAAACAGACAGGGCTTTTACATCAAAGCCGCAAGAGCACATCATTAAATAATACTTTTCTTCATTGATAAGTCCCAGGTCTATTGTCTTGATGTTTTCATTTCTGAAACCATCAATTGCTTTTTTTACATAAAAAGGAATTTTTCTGTCTTTTGCAAAAGCATTTCCTGTTCCTCTGGGGATAATGCCGAGTGGAATCCCGGTATAAGCAAGTGCATTTACAGCCTCATTAATTATCCCGTCACCACCGACAGCTATTACAAGGTCCGGCTTTATATTTTGTGTATCTAAATAGCTTTTTAACCTTTCGTAAGCTTCCCCTACTTTTAATGTTTTAATTTCCTCGGCAGAGAAACCGCTGCTTTTCAGAATATCTAAAATCTGGTTAATCAGCCTGGCATTAACACCGCCTGACAGAATGTTATAAAGCAATAATGTTTTATGCATTATTATGATTTTAACTTTTAATTAATTCCAGCTGTTGACAAGGCACTTGAACAAACACAATTGCGGATTTTTTTAATCTTCGGTATTGCATGAAACAATAATTTTCTTAATTTGATATTGTTTTCATTAAATACTTTTATTACATCATCATAAGTTACAGGTTTTACTTCAGGATGTCCTTCAAGACCTGCATCAAAGTCTGTTATGAGCGAAATATTTACATAACAGATCTCCAGTTCTCTTGCAAGATAGCATTCCGGGTATTGGGTCATATTTATTACTTCCCACCCCTGATCGGAATACCATTTACTTTCAGATCTGGTGGAAAATCTTGGGCCCTGAACTATTACAACCGTACCTTTTTCATGACAGTTTATATCTAATTCTTTTGCGCTTTCAATAACCAGTTTTCTTAAGTCAGGACAATACGGCTCAGCAGATGAAACATGATTTGTTTTAGGGCCGTTATAAAATGTATCTATTCTCCCCTTTGTTCTGTCAACAAATTGATCACAAATTACAAAATCTCCTGGTCTGACATTCGGTTGAAGACTTCCGGCAGCACATGGACCAAACAAATATTTTACTCCAAGCATATGCATTGCATAAATATTAGCTCTGTAATTAATCATATGGGGCGGGATTGTGTGGCCTTTGCCATGCCTTGGAATAAACGCAACATCCTTGCCTTCAAGTTCCCCGATTACTATCTTGTCTGAAGGCATCCCATATGGGGTGTCCATATGAAATTCTTCTTTTATATCCAGAAAAGAATAGAAACCCGAACCTCCGAAAACACCTACTTTTACTTCCGGAATCTTTATCATAATTTGCCTCTCACTTAATCCTCATAAATTATAAATAAATATAATAAAAAATTAAAAACAACTTAATTGTACAGAAATTGATTTAGTATTAATTTTATTAGTATCATAATATTATGACACCATGATGCTATAAATATATTATAAATTTAATACCAATTAATCAATTTATTTTATAGACTGCCATTATTTTTTCATGCATCAGAGTATATCTCGACAAACTTTATTTATAATTATTTTTAACTTATAATGTTTATAAATTTCAAAAAGTTTCAGACTTTGCAAAAATCTGTTTATATTAAAATTTATCTTTTCGGAGCGGTAATTGGAAATCTTAAATATAAAAACATTTCAGAGAATTGATTTTATCGATATAACCCAGGAGATTGAAAAGAAAATTAAAGAATCTGGCGTAGACGAAGGACTTTGTTGTTTATTTGTCCCCCATACCACCGCAGGACTTACGATTAACGAAAATGCTGACCCTTCCGTAAAAAATGATATAAAGCTGAAGATAAACAGTTTAATCCCTTACAAAGAATTTTATACGCATAATGAAGGAAATTCTGATGCTCATATTAAATCTACGCTATTCGGACCCTCTCTCAGCATTATAATAAATGGCGGCAGACCGGTTCTTGGCACATGGCAGGGAATTTATTTCTGCGAATTTGATGGTCCCAGAAACAGAAATATTTATATAAAAATTCTGGCGGGATAAATTTATTTAACCTAAAAACTTATATAATTTTATTATGACCCTATTTGATTCCTTAAACAAACCTGAGAAAAACTATATTAGTTATGCTCCGCTTGCGGAAAGAATGAGACCGTTAAAACTCGATGATTTTATCGGCCAGGATCATCTCATTGGAAAAGGAAAGGTTTTAAGACATATAATTGAAAATGACATACTTTATTCAATGATATTATGGGGTCCCCCCGGAAGCGGCAAAACTACAATAGCAAGAATAATAGAAGCAAATACAAAAAACAAATTTGTTTCATTTTCAGCAGTAATTGCAGGAATTAAACAGATAAAAGATGTAATGGATATTGCGTCTTTTGAAATAAAACATAACAATATTAAAACAATCTTATTTGTTGATGAAATTCACAGATTTAACAAGGCCCAGCAGGATGCTTTTCTGCCATTTGTTGAAAACGGGACAATCATATTAATCGGCGCCACTACCGAAAACCCATCCTTTGAGATAAATTCCGCTCTGCTTTCAAGATGCAAGGTATTCATACTAAATAAACTAACCCAGGAAAATATATCGGAACTACTAATAAAAGCAATAAAAAATAAGGAGCATGGGTTTGGAAACTATAAATTTGTTATTGAAAATGAGGCTGTTGATTTTATTGCACAATCTGCGGATGGTGATGCAAGAATTGCATACAACATACTTGAACTTGCATTTAACAGCCTTGGAATGCAAAGCAGCAAAGACAGTCCTGTAAATCCGGGTCAGATTGAAGCAATTATACAAAAAAAAGCATTACTCTATGATAAAAACGGCGAAGAACATTTCAATTTAATTTCCGCACTCCATAAAAGCATGCGCGGAAGCGATGCCGATGCCTCAGCTTATTGGACTATGAGAATGATAGAAGGCGGTGAAGATCCTTTATATATTATAAGAAGAATTGTCAGGTTTGCTGCGGAGGATATCGGTCTTGCAGATACTAACGCTCTGGTCGTAGCACTTGCAGCAAAAGATTGTTTTGAATTTATAGGACCGCCCGAAGGCTATCTTGCCATTATTGAAACTGCGATATACTGTGCTCTGGCACCTAAAAGCAATGCGCTGTATACAGCATACAATAAAATAATGGAAGACATCAGATCGCATCTTTCACTTCCTGTTCCGATGCATATCAGAAATGCCCCGACAAAATTAATGAAGGAAGCCGGTTACGGCAACGGATATAAATATCCGCATAATTATACTAATGCAATAGTAAATCAGTCTTATCTGCCCGAAAAACTAAAAGGCAGGACTTATTATCAGCCGACTGAGAGAGGTTTTGAAAAAACATTAAAAGAGAGGCTTACAAAAATTAACGAATATAAGAGCAAGCTTCCCAAAGATTAGATAAGGTCTCTTTCAATCATGACTTCCGCTATCTGGATTGCATTTAAAGCAGCGCCTTTTCTTAACTGATCTCCAACGCACCAGAAGCATATTCCATTTTCAGAAGAAATATCATCCCTTATCCTGCCTACAAAAACATTATCTTTATTCGACGAATCAAGCGGAGTAGGATAAATCAAATTTTTAAAATCATCCATCAATGTAACACCACGCGCTTTTTCAAGGGCTTTTCTGCATTCCTCAACGGTTATTTTATTTTCAGTTTCAATGGCAACTGATTCCGAATGCGAAGTAAAAACAGGAACCCGGACGGTAGTCGCCGAAATTCTTATATCTTCGTTTCCCAGTATTTTTCTTGTCTCATACACCATTTTCATTTCTTCTTTCGTATAACCGTTATCAAGAAAAACATCAATATGAGGAATTACATTAAATGCGATTCTTACGGGAAATACGGCACATTTAATTTCATTTTCCCTGCCGGATATAACTTTCCCGGTCTGATCTTTAAGTTCGATTATTCCCTTGGCACCGGCTCCTGATACGGCCTGATAGGTAGAGACAATTATTCTTTTAATTTTTGAAAGATCATATAAGGGTTTGAGTGCAACTACCATTATAATCGTTGAACAGTTCGGATTGGCAATAATACCCTTATGTTTAAGTATATCATCAGGGTTAACTTCCGGAACAACCAGCGGAACATCGGGGTCCATCCTGAATGCACTGCTGTTATCCACAACAACTGCACCGCTGCCTACAGCATATTTTGCAAATTCCAGCGAACGTGATGCACCGGCTGAAAATAATGCTATATCCGTATTTTTAAAGGAGTCATTTTTTAGTTCTTTTACTTCGAACTCCTCATTATTAAATTTAATTCTTTTTCCTGCCGATCTGGCAGAAGCAAGCACAGTAAGATTCTTAACAGGAAATTTTCTTTCTTCCAATATGGATAGAAAAACACTTCCTACTGCTCCCGTTACACCTGCTATCGCAACATTATATTCTTTCAATCAAACCCCTGTTCATAAAACCAAAGTTAAAAATAAATTTCAAGTTACCTGATTAAAATTCTATTTTCCTAATTCGAACACATCGTGCAGTAATTTAACTGCTTCCTTAACCTTATCTTCTCTTATAACGCATGAAATTATAATAGGCGAAGTTGAAATCATTTCAATATTTATACCGTTATCTCCAAGAGTTGAAAACATTGTTGCGGCAACTCCCGAATGAGATTTCATACCGGCACCTACAATTGAAATTTTGGCAATTTCGGTATCTATTTCAACATTTGTAATTTCAAGATTCTGCTTTAATTCTTCCACAACTTTCTTCCCGACTTTTAAATCTTCATTTTTTATTGTAAATGATATTGCTGCAATGCCTTTCTCTCCTACGTTCTGAACTATCATATCTATGTTTATGTTTGCCTTTGCAAGCTCTCCAAACAGCTTTGCGGCAACTCCAGGCTTATCCGGAATCCCGAAAACCGAAACTTTTACCTGATTCGTATCATAAGAAACTCCGGCAACAACCGCCTGTTCCATTTTTTCGTTTAAACTTTCAGTATCCATAATCCAAGTCCCTTCATTATTATTAAAACTAGACCTTACATGAATAATTACACCGTGATTTTTTGCAAATTCAACTGCTCTTAAATGCAGAACTTTTGTCCCCGACGAAGCCAGCTCGAGCATTTCATCATAAGAAAGCATATTGATTTTCCTGGCATTTGAAACTACATTAGGATCAGTAGTAAACACTCCGTCAACATCAGTAAAAATTTCACAATATTTTGCATCAAGTGCGGCAGCAATTGCTACTGCTGTAGTATCCGAACCGCCCCGCCCCAGAGTGGTTATGTCATTATTGCCGGTAATTCCCTGAAAACCAGCAACAATTACAATGTTGCCTTTATTAAATTCGGAGAAGATCCTGTCTTTTTTTATAGTTAATATTTTTGCATCTGAAAAAATATCATCTGTGAGTATTCCAGCCTGATATCCGGTAAGTGACACTGCTTTTTCACCTTTTTCAGCTATGGCAATAGCTAAAAGTGCTATCGATACCTGCTCACCTGTTGATAAAAGCATGTCCATTTCTCTTCTCGGGGGATTTTTTGATATCCTGGAAGCAAGATCTATAAGATCATCGGTGGTATCTCCCATCGCTGATACCGTAATTACCACATTATTACTTTCTTTTTTTGATTTTATAGCCTTTTGTGCAACATTATTTATTTTTTCAATCGAACCAACCGAAGTGCCTCCGAATTTCATTACCACTATATTTTTTTCCATGTTGTGCTGTCCGACTTATATAAAATTTATGATTTTAGCAATTATATAATAAAATCACATATCTGCAATATTGGAAATAATATCATTATAAAAATTGCTAAGTAACTACTTGCATAAGCTCAAAAAAGAATTATTTTAATAAAAATGATATAATTAAATGTTTTAAATTCTTAAAAAACGTTCTTTATGCTATGAGGAGGTACAAATGGCTGATTTAAAAACAACCTATATGGGAATAAGTTTAAAAAATCCTATTATAATAGGTGCATGTGATCTAGTGTCCGATATCGAAAATGCTAAAAAAATTGAAGAAGCCGGTGCGGCGGCTGTCGTATACAAATCACTTTTTGAAGAAGAGATAGAACTTGAAAGCCTGCAGATTGAAGAACAGATTGAAGAGTACAGCGAACGTAATGCGGAAATGGTCAGCATTTTCCCCGCATTTAAACATTCCGGACCAAAAGAGCATTTAATTAAATTAAAAAAATTAAAAAACATTTTAAATATCCCTGTTATTGCAAGTCTTAATGCCCTGTCGAAAGATACCTGGGTAGATTATGCAAAAAAAATCCAGGAAACAGGCATTGACGGTATTGAACTTAATTTATATTCCGCCCCTTCCGATATAAACAAAACATCTCATCAAATTGAAAAAGAGCAGATAAATATTTTAAAAAAAATTAAAAAAGTCATTTCAATTCCAATCAGTGTCAAATTAAGCTTTTTTTATTCTAACACCCTAAACGTGATTTCCGAAATGGATAAGGAAGGAGTAAATGGATTTGTGCTGTTTAACCGGCTTTTCCAGCCGGAAATTGATATAAATAAACAGCAATATTTCAATCCTGTTCAAATTTCCTGTGAACATGAAAATAAAATACCGCTTAGATGGACCGGGCTTGCTTATGGAAAAATAAACGGCGATATATGCAGCAGTACCGGTATTTATACAGGCAGTGATGTAATAAAAATGGTTTTATCCGGAGCTTCGTGCACCCAATCGGTAAGCACTGTTTATAAAAATGGTATAAGTCACATCAAAAATATGATAAAAGATATAAATTCATGGATGGATTTAAATGGTTATAAGGCAATTTCACAGTTCAAGGGAAAATTATCCAAGAAAAATGCCAAAGACCCATACTTTTATGAGAGAGCTCAGTATATTAATATTCTGCTCAGTAATGAAACTATTATAAAAAAAGAGTTTACAAGATAATATATTCAACCTGAAAAGTTTTAAAAAATTAAATATTTTATGTTGGATATATTTGATATAAAAAAAATACATATTATAATAAGGGATTTGTGTTTTTTATTTTTTAAATAAATTTAAAAAGAATTTTAAGAATAAATAAATTCTTTTGTTTTTAAAATTCAATAAAAAGGAGTAAAAAATAATATGAAAAAAATGGAAACAATGGATGGCAATACGGCGGCGGCATATGTTGCATATGCATTTACTGAAGTTGCCGCAATATATCCGATTACCCCATCCTCCACGATGGCTGAAATGACTGACGAATGGTCTGCCAATGGTAAAGTAAACATTTTCGGACAAAAAGTAAACGTGGTTGAACTTCAATCGGAAGCAGGTGCGGCAGGTTCGGTTCATGGTTCACTTTCTGCAGGCGCCCTTACTACTACATTTACAGCATCTCAAGGTCTTCTTTTAATGATCCCGAACATCTATAAAATTGCCGGGGAACTTCTCCCAGGCGTTTTTCATGTATCTGCAAGAGCACTTGCAGCTCATGCGTTATCTATTTTCGGCGATCAGTCTGATGTTATGGCTATAAGACAGACAGGAGCGGTATTACTGGCTTCAGGCTCTGTTCAGGAAATAATGGATTTAGGTTCTATCGCTCATCTGGCAGCAATCAAATCAAGGATACCCTTTGTGCACTTTTTTGATGGTTTCAGAACATCGAGTGAAGTTCAAAAGATAGAAGTTCTTGATTATGATGATCTGTCTAAATTATTAGACAGAGATGCTCTTAAAGCTTTCAGGGACAGGTCCATGAATCCTGAAAGACCTTACACTAAAGGCACTGCTCAAAATCCTGATATCTTCTTCCAGGCAAAGGAAGCAGCAAATAAGTTCTACGACAGGGTTCCTGAAATTGTCGCAGATTACATGGTTCAGATAAGCAAATTAACAGGAAGAGAGTATAAACCATTTGTTTATTACGGTCCGAAAGATGCTGAAAATATAATAGTTGCAATGGGTTCTGTTACCGAAACCATTGAGGAAACTGTTGATTATCTGAATAAAAACGGTGAAAAAGTCGGTCTTATTAAAGTTCATCTTTACAGACCATTTTCTTCAAAATATTTCTTTGATATTCTCCCGAAATCTGTTAAGAGAATTGCCGTGCTTGACAGAACAAAAGAACCTGGAGCATTGGGAGAGCCTTTGTACCTGGACATAAAAACCTTATTTTATGATGCACAAAAATCCCCTTTAATTATCGGCGGTAGATACGGACTTGGTTCAAAAGATACAACACCCGGACAGATAAAAGCCGTATATGATAACTTAAAACAGGATAAACCTAAAAACAGCTTTACTATTGGAATAATTGACGATGTTACCAACAGTTCGTTAGCTGTTGAAGAAGAAATTGTTACCGTTCCTGACGGAACAATACAATGCAAATTCTGGGGGCTTGGTTCAGACGGAACAGTCGGAGCAAACAAAAATGCAATTAAGATTATCGGCGATCATACTGATATGTATGCACAGGGTTATTTTTAT
>JAJFVM010000131.1 GCA_021371805.1 bacterium | reverse complement strand
GGAAAAGCAGCTTTTATTATATCTGAAAAACTTATACCTTTTTTAATCCGTCCGTTTACAGTTGATACTGAGTGGATCACTCTGGCATATTTTTCTATTTTTGCATGTTCTTTAACCTCAATGCTCCCATAACTGCAGAATTTTCCCAGATCATTTCTTTCAAGATCAACTATCATATTTAATTCTGCTCTGTCTTTTAAGCTGTTTGCAAGTTTATCTGCATTAATCCTATCTTCTTCTTTATTTTTTCCTCTTGGGATTGTACCTTTTATAGGTCTTGTCTCAATATAATTATTTTTTATATACAGAAATCTTTCCGGTGAAGAAGACCCGATTTTTACCTCAGGCAGATTCAGATATGAAGAAAAAGGTGAAGAATTTTTTTCTCTGAGTATATAATATAAATCTCCGCCCTGAACCGGAATTCCGCATTTAAATCTCTGGCTCAGGTTTATCTGATAGATATCGCCGTCATGTATATATTTCTTAGCTTTTTTTATAGCATTTATATAATCTTCCTTTTTAAAATTTGATTTCAGGTCTATGGATTTTATTTCTTTCATTAAATAATTTTTAACAATATTTTTTCTTATATTTTCCATTGGAGGGAAGCATTGTCCGTTATCGGAATCTTTAATCAAAATACTGTTGTTTCCGGTTTTTAGAAGCTGATCATTTTTTAAAAAAGCAAGAAAGAGCTGTTTATTCTCAATTGTTTTTTCTTTTAATGTTTTAAAATTATCTGCATTTTTATAATTTTTTTCACCAGATTCATCATAAAATATTTTTGACAGATACCATTTTTCATTAAGATGGCTGTAAGCCAGAACCTGGCTGAAATACAAAAGACAGTAAGAAGGAAGGTTCAGATCATCGAATGAATTTTGCGGAAGCTGTTCCAAAAAATTTTTTAAATCGTACGAAAAATATCCGATAAATCCGCATTTAAAGTCAGGAAGAAAAAAATCATTTTCATTTTTTTCGTTAACGACATGGCTGTTATTTTTTCCATCTAAATAAAGGAATTCATTGTTGTTATTTTGATTTTCAGAATTAAAGCTTATATACTCGGAAATATTTTTATTTAAAAATTGAAGCGGAGAAAGATTTGAGATTTTGTTTGTTTTGCTTTTTAAGTCCGTAAAATAATTTTTAAAACCATAGCTTTTTAAAATAAACTCAGGATCAACGGCGATATATGAAAATTTTGAATAATTACCTGGGCCTAAGCTGCTGTCCAAAAAACAAAAGTAATCGCGGTCTTTAAGCATATAAAATAACTGCACAGGTTTGTATGCCAGGTTTAATTCTATAACCGAAATGTTCATTTATTAAATTGAAATAAAATTTTGTAATATTTTTAATCCCTGAGGGGTTAAAAAAGATTCCGGATGAAATTGTATTCCTTCAACAGGATATTTTTTATTCCTTACGCCCATGATTATTCCTTCTTTGGTTTCTGCAGTTATATCAAGATTATTTTTGATTGTTTTTCTGTCTATAACAAG
Source organism: bacterium (assembly GCA_021371805.1). GTDB lineage: Bacteria > Actinomycetota > Humimicrobiia > Humimicrobiales > Humimicrobiaceae > JAMDDL01. Next base: position 9,334 of record JAJFVM010000131.1, on the reverse strand, counting down.
AGAATGATATCTTGCCGCTTCGAAAGGATTTTCTATTTTATCAAAAATTGTTTTACCGTCATGATATATAAGCGAAGTTTTTCCATGAAAAACTATTCCTGAATTTATTACTTCTGCACCGAATACTTCCCCTATACATTGATGCCCAAGACAGACACCAAGAATCGGAATTTTTTTGTAAAATTTTAAAATTATTTCTTTGGAAATTCCTGCATCTTCGGGTTTGCCGGGACCGGGCGATATGACAATTTTTTCTGGAGACATTTCTTCTATTTCGGGTATCGTGATTTTATTATTCCTTCTTACTTTTATGGTTTCTCCTAATATTCCGAGAAGTTGAACAAGGTTAAAAGTAAAAGAATCATAATTATCTATCATTAATATGTTTATTCTTTTATTTTTCATAATATTTAATATATCAGACTTCAAATTTAAATAATGGTTTTTCAGATAATTATGCTTATTTTTAAAAAATTTTTAAAAAAGTTAATTTTTTTAATTTATTAAACTAAAATAAATATTAATAAAAGCTTATTCTGATTCTAATTTAAATTTAATAAAAAATGAAATTAAAAAAGGAGCATTTATGTTAGCAGACCTTTCATACGAAGAACTTTTAAGATATAAACCTGATCAGAGCAAAGAAAAGGATTTTGACGAATTCTGGAATAAAACCCTGGATGCGGCAAAAAGTGAAGATTTAAGGCCTAAAGTTGAAAAATTAAATTATATTGTAAAAGAAATTGATGCTTTTAAGGCATATTATGATGGTTATGGCGGCGCCCGAATATGCGGCTGGTACCTGCTTCCCAAGTCTTCAAAGCCACCTTTTCCTGCAATTTTATGGTTTCATGGATATGGCGATAACAAGCAAAAGATAAATTATTATCTTAAATGGCTTTTAATGGGTTATGCGGTGTTTGCTATTGATATAAGAGGACAGAATGGAGAATCAATTGATAATAAATCTTATCCAAGTCCGTCCGCTATCGGATATATGACTAAAGGAGTATTTGATAAGAGTGAGTATTATTACCGCTATGTTTATGCCGATTGCGTAAGGGCATTGGATTTTTTAGCTGCAAGAAAAGAAATAGATATGTCAAGGATATGTATTACAGGTGCCAGCCAGGGGGGAGGTCTTACTCTGGCAACAGCAGCCCTGGACGCAAGGCCAAAGCTGGCGATTGCGGAGGTCCCGTATCTTTGCCATTACAGAAGAGCAGTTGAGTGGGCTGAAGATTTTCCCAATATTACTTATATAGAGTTTCAGAATATTATAAAGAAATATCCTGAGCGTGAAGAGGAAATGTTTAAAACTTTAAGCTACTTTGATAATCTAAACCTGGCTGACAGGATCAAATCAAGGACAATTATTTCATGTGCCATGAAGGATATATGCTGCCCGCCTTCAACAATATTTGCGGTATATAACCACATAAAAGCGGAAAAACAAATGATTAAGATGCCTTATTACGGACATAGCTGGGAAACTACAATTAATTTCGATGAAAACATGGTGGAACTTATCAGGAAATATCTGTAATGATCATTTAAAAAAAACAAAATAATATTTTACTATAATATATAAATAGTAATTCAGTACATATTGGTTGCTCATGTTTATTAACTTGCTGATTTAAGAGGAAAAAATATATAAAAAGATTTTTGCTAAGAAAATATTAGTATCTCTTATTTGTACTTCCAGTTAGTTAAAATGTGTTCCCTGTCAAAAACTTTAATAGCAAGCCTTAAAAAAACAGGACATAATGCTATAAGGATAAGACAGGCAATCAGAAGATATGTCGTATTAAGAAGGAAAAGACCGCCGATTTGCATTCCGATAATTGCATAAATCGGCAGAATAACCGCTGAACCAATCCCCTGGGCTGACTTGATGTCCGTGGTTCTTGAAGAAATTGTTATGCTTACCATTGTGATGATAAAAGATATTGCCGGACTTAAAATGAAAGCAGTAATGAGCCATTCGGTATTTGGCAGAAGAATCTTCCGAATATATCTTTATACTTCTCATCATTATCTGAAAGTGTAGTATGTCGCAGATTCCTGCACCATTATATTCTCTAAAATTAACTGTTTTGCTGATTAAAATTACGCATGGGATTTCTTTTTTTAACATATTTTAAAGTAACATAACTAAGTTTCTTATTTTTAAAATTATCATATATTGATAAAATGAAACTCATTACACTTTTTAAAATTTAAAATTTAATAATTTTAAGCAATATGAGTATCAGCGACTTTTACGGATCTTAAAATCAGGTATCCGGCATTGATATGATGATTAATTATTTTAGATATTTTTAAATAATTGCAAGCAACAAGTTTGATTGATAATTTAAAAAGATTGGAGAAGCAAGGTGGAAAATTTTAAGAATTTTCTTGAAATCGTTGAAAAGAGAAAAAGTATCAGATCGTATAAGAGTATTGAAGTTGAAAAAGAAAAACTTGATTATGTGCTCGAAGCTTTCAGAAAAGCTCCTTCAGCAAAGAACCTGCAGCCCTGGAAACTTGTTGTGATAACAGACAAAAGTATTATCAAGAATCTTGCTGTAGCATGCAATAATCAAACCTTTATCAGTGAAGCTCCAGTAGTCATAGTTGCCTGTGCCAAAGAAGAAGAAGCATACGGCAGGATGGGAGGATATCTCAACAGCTATCCTATAGATATTGGAATTTCATTGGAACACTTAATACTGGCTGCTACAGAACAAGGGCTTGGGACCTGCTGGATCGGCGCATTTAATGAAAAAGCCGTAAAGGAAGTAATAAGAGCACCGGAAAACGTAAGAGTTGTAGCGGCAACTCCTCTTGGCTATCCGAATGAGCAGGGCAGGGAAAGGAACAGAAAGCCGATTGAAGAAATAATTTCGTTTAACAGTTACTGAGTTAAAAAAAATAAAAATGTTCCAATAAAATTTAAATTTTAAAAATGGAAATAATTGTAACCCATTTAGCATCCGACTTTGATTCATTTGCCGGTATGGTTGCCGCAAAAAAAATATTTCCTTCTGGCGAAATAATACTGCCTTCTTCCTTAAATCAGAATGTCAGAGAATTTATGATATTGCATGAAGATGACCTGCCTCAGTTTAAAGAAATTTCGGATATCGATTTAAATGATATAAAAAAAGTGGTAATGATTGATACAAGAATTCCGGGCAGGATTGGTCAGATTCAGAAAATAGTGAAAGATCCGGATGTAAAAATCATAACCATAGACCATCATCAAAAAAGCAGGGAAGATATAAATGCAGGTAAAAATTACTTTAAAAAGGTCGGTTCGACAACCACAATAATTGTTCAGGAAATAATAAAAAGGAAAATTGATATAACACAATTTGAAGCAACGCTTTTTATGCTGGGGATCTACGAAGATACCGGAAATTTTACTTATCCCAATACTTCCTCCCTGGATCTGGATGCCGGTTCCTTCCTGTTGGGAAAGGGTGCAAATTTATTTGTTGTTTCCAAATTTTTAAATCTGGCTTTATCGGAGGAACAACATGTCTTGCTTGAGAGACTTATATTTAATTCCTGGAAAATAAAAATAAACGAAAAGGAAATTTTACTGTCAAAAACTGCGTCAGACAGTTATGTGGAAGGTTTATCGGTTCTTACACGAAAATTGGCATTGGTTGAAGAATCGGATATAGTTTTTTGCTGGGTGAAGATGAAAGAAAAAGTATATATTGTCGGAAGAAGTGATGATGTCGATGTTGATATTTCAAAAATTTTACTTCCTCTTGGCGGCGGCGGCCATCAGCTTGCAGCCTCGTCTGTTGTTAAAGATACTGATTTTGAGAAAATAGAAAAAATTCTTATTGATTCCTTAAAGAAAAATATAAAAAAACCGGTGGTATCAAAAAATATAATGACTTTCCCGGTAAGGCTGATAGAAGAAAATAAGAGTATAGCTTATGCAAGTGAGTTGCTGAAAAAGTACGGACATTCGGGAATACCGATTGTCAATACAAAAGGGATTTTAACAGGCATAATAACAAGAAAAGATATCGATAAGGCAATAAAACATGGCTTATCTCATGCGCCTGTAAAAGGATTTAAATCAGGGGACATTATCACTGCAACTCCGGAAACGACATTGGAAGAGATACAAAGACTGATGATAGAAAACGGGGTAGGAAGGATTCCAATAATTTTAAAAAATAAAATTATTGGAATAATCACAAGAAAGGATCTACTCAGGTCTTTAAATTATAAAGACGTACGGGACTTACCGGAAATTAATATTTCAGAAAAAGGACCTGATTATTTTAAGGTAAATATCAGGGAAAGAATTGATAAATTATTTCCTGAAACAATAAAAGACGAGCTTCTGGCAATATCAAATCTTGCAAAAGAACTTAAATATAAGGTTTATCTTGTGGGAGGAGTCGTTAGAGACATCCTGCTGAATAAGCCTAATCTTGATATAGATATTGTTGTGGAGGGCGACGGTATAAATTTTTCAAACAAACTTGCAAACAGGATGAATGCAAAGGTATGGATGCATAAAAAGTTTAAGACAAGCGTAATTGTTCTTGAAAATAAAAGACATATTGATGTCGCTACCGCCAGAATTGAATATTATGAAAAACCCGCAGCTCTGCCAAATGTTGAAGAAGCAAGCATAAAACAGGATTTATACAGAAGAGATTTTACAATAAACTCGATGGCGATTTCATTAAATAAAGAAAATTATATGACTTTACTTGATTTTTTTGGCGGCAGAAGAGACTTGAAAAACAGGAAAATCAAAGTCATGCACAAATTAAGTTTCGTAGAAGATCCGACCAGAATTTTCAGAGCGGTAAGATTTGAACAAAGATTTGCATTTAAAATTGATATTACGACCGAAAATCTCATCAGAAGTGCAATTGAAATGGAAATTATTTCAAAATTGACAGGAGTCCGTATAAGAGACGAACTCATTGCAATACTTGAGGAAGACTCTCCGGGCAAACCGCTTAAAAGACTTTATGAATACGGTGCTCTTGAAAAAATAAACATCCATATAAAAATAGATACCAGGTTTGAAAACAGATTAATAAAGATTTTGTCGGGATATAACAAAATTAAACAATTTTACGGTGAAAACCTAAAGAAGTGGAGGCTTGTTTTTTGCATACTGCTTTCTGATTTTAATGAAGAAGATTTAGTAAGATGGTGCAGTGACATGAAAGTCCGCAAGAAAGATATGGAAGTAATACTGAATTCGGTGAGGGTGAAGAACAGCATGATAGAAAAACTCGGAAACTGCATATTGGGCAATTCTGAATTATATATAACCTTAAAAAATGTCCCTGCGGAACTCCAGGTAATTCTTTATAGCTATGGCAGCAATATAATGCAAAATATCATTAATTATGCTGAAAATTTAAAAGATGTCAGATTATCTGTAAATGGAGATATGCTTATGGGTCTTGGTTTTAAACATGGTGAGGAAATTGGGAAAGCGCTGGAGAAATTGTTGCTGCTGAAACTTGATGGGAAAATAAAAAGCAGCAAAGACGAAATATTACAGGCAAAAAGTCTGCTGGCTTCTGTACTTTTAAAAAAAGATCGAAATTTAAGCCTAAAATAAGAGTAAAAGTATCCTGAGTATTTATTAAATTAAAAATCAATTAATTTACAAGTTGCATATTATGATATGTGTATGTATAATGTGTATAGGTAATTAATTATGGATGAGAAAATTTCTAAAAGAACACAAATTCTTTTAACTGATAGACAATTTAAAAAATTAAAGGAAATTGCTGACTATAGAGAAACATCAATGGGATTTCTGATAAGAGAAGCAATTGATACTGTCTATTTGGATAAAAAAAAGAATAAAGAAAAACTGGTTGAAAAGCTTATCAGTATGAATCTTCCCGTAAGTGATTGGGAAGATATGAAGAAGGAAATCCTGGAAGGCAGATTTAAAAAATTAAAGTAAAATAAATCAATTAATGGAAAGATATTTTTTAGATACCAATATTTTAATGTATGCGGCAGGTAAGGACAGCCTGTATAAGGTACCTTGCTCAGAAATATTAAGAAAGACTGACGATTTAAGCAGTATCTATTTTATAAATACTGAGACTATCCAGGAGATTTTATATCGTTACACTTTTTTAAATTTACGGGACTTTGCTTGTACTTTTGCTTTAGATGTCATTAATTTGTTTGAGAATATTTTGCTAATCGATGTTGAAGATGTAAGTCTTTCAGTTTCACTATTAAAAAAGTATAATTTTCTGATGAGCAGAGATGCATTGATAGCAGCCAATATGATTAACAATAATATTAGGAATATAATTTCTGCAGATAAAGTTTTTGGGATGATTGAAGAAGTGAGAAAAATAGATCCTTTGGAATAATTATATTAAATTTAAGTATGGTCAATTTTTGCAGCCAGGTAAGCTGCGCCGAGAGCACCTGTAATCTGAGGTTCAAAAGGTATGGAAAGTTTTATTCCCAATTTTTCTTCAATTGCACTGGAAATTCCTGAATTTTTTGCAACTCCTCCTGTGAGGCAAACAGGTTCCTCTAAACCTACTCTTGAAATCATCGAAATTATTCTGTCTGCTATAGAATAAATCAATCCTTTGATAATTTTTTCTTTGGCAACCCCATGTCCGATTAATGAAACTATTTCAGATTCAGCAAATACAGTACAGGTAGACGTTATATCAACTTTTTCCTTCGTATTTAAAAAAATATCTCCAAAATTTTCAAGGTTGATTTCAAGTGTTTTTGCCATAACTTCAAGAAATCTTCCTGTTCCAGCCGCACACTTGTCATTCATCAGAAAATCTATCGGTTTTTTTGTAGTCTTATCTATTTTAATTACTTTGGAATCCTGTCCTCCAATGTCAATTATGGTAGCCGTAGCAGGAAATATTAAAGTAACGCCGCTGGCATGGCAGGTGATTTCAGTAATATTCTTGTCTGCAAATTCGACATTTACCCTTCCATATCCGGTTGCAATGATAGAATTAATTTCGTTTCTGTTTATTTTTGCATCAGTAAGGGCTTTGTTAAATGATTCCAGAGCGGCAGTTTTGCTGTTGGAGCCTGTTTTATTAACGACATATGAAAGAATCTTATAATTTTTACTTTCATCAATATCAAGAATTAAAGCTTCTGTTGAAACCGAACCGATATCAATCCCGCATGTATACATCTAAACTCCTTAATCCAAGATGTGCTTATATTAAATAATTATCTTATTTCTTGTAAATTGATAAAAAATCTTAAATATTTATAAAAAATATAAATATAAATAAAACCATAAAAATCCTGGTAGTCTCCAAACCCAGGGGAAAAGTTATAAAAATATCTGTAAAAGTCTCATATCACAGATTAAAAATACCTTATTGAAGAATTGTACAGAATGTTTTTATTAATTATATATGATATGGAAAACTATACTGAATTCAGTATTTCCGCAAATCCCTCAACCCTTGTTTTAATCTGACCTGCCGGACAGTTGTTGATATCCACGCAATCTCCATCCAGGATAAGTACTGGGATGCCTTGTCTGTTAAACGAATCTTTAATAATTCTTGACAGTCCGTTGCTCTGGCGGCATCCCCAATGTGAAAACATTATAACTCCGTCAACATCATATGAATCAGCCAGATTCCTCATAGCATTAATTCTGTTTTCGCCGCTGCCTCTTAACGGATTTGAAAGCATTTTACCGGCAAGGCTCTCGAAAGGTTTTTCAGGATTAAGTTCTTCCCAGAAAATATTGGAAGTTTCTTCAAAAACAACTCTGCAGTTATTGTTTTCCAAAATGTTAAAGATCTCGTTTCTGTAATAAGGTTTTAAATGCATCCATAATACTTTTTTCATTTTTTTATTCTTGTCCTGCTTTAATAGTTTCTCCTTAAGTTCATCTCTCATTATTTTATATAGTTTTGCAGTCTCTTTTGTTCCGCATAAGCCAAAAAACGGAAGAATGAAGTTTAAACCATTAAAGTATTGAGGATAATCAAATAATTGCTTTCTTATGTTGTTTGCTTCTATAGCAAATTTTCTGAATTCATTGGAATAATTAATGGCTTTTTTAAGATTTTCAATATCCGGTTTTTTATACAGTTTTTCTGAAACATCATAAAAAATATTCTCAAGCTGTTTTGACAAATAATGTAAAGATTCCTTATCATTTTCATAAGGAACATCGATTAAGTAATAATTTTTTTCAATGCCGTATTTTCTGGAAAAACTCTGGAAAGATTTACATGCTGCATCGCAGGCAAGATTGCTGGAAAAAATAAATGATGGTTTGGGAAATAAATCCATTTCGCTTGCTCCGGTTGCGCTCCGGTGAAATGTACACAGATCACTTGAATACCATTTATTGGAAGCGGTTTTTATGGTTTTTCCGCTGACGCCTAAACCGGCGGTAAAGCCTCCTATTACTTCCGGAAGAAAGGGTTTAAGCCCAAGCCCGTTTATAAGTTCATAAGGCAGAAACAGGGATCCATATGCAACAGGATAATTTTCACTGTAAACCTCATTTAAATATCTGATACTGTAAATATTTAAATACCTGTCTGCAATTGATTTAAAAGATTGCCCATATAAATTAATGACAGGCTTTACTGAAATAAATCTTAATAGTTTTTTAATGAACTTTGTGTTCAGATTATTTTGAACGTTATTAATAACGCTTGTTTTTAGCGATTGCATTCCCATGAATATTTTTTTAAGTTTTTGCTTTTAACTTTCTTTTATACTTTATTTACCAATTACTTTAAAAAACTTATTTAAGCTGGCAAACCACTGTATTATCCGATGATTTTCTCATCATTATATATCTATTCCATCATTTCATAAAAAGCTTCTATCCTTGTCCTCAACTGGCCGTAAGAAGATTTTCCATATTCAATATCAAGATAAAGAGACGGGATCTCTAATTTTTCAAGTTCGCTTTTTAAATCCGGATAAAAATAAAGAGTATTATCGCAAAATTTAAGGCTTGTGAAAATTACTGCTTTGATATTTTTTTTGATTATATCGGATTTAAGTGTTTTAAGTGTTTCACCTAAAGCAGACATTCTGAAACAGAAAGGTTTTTGCATATAACTTTTTGCAATAATATTTAAGAGTATGCCTAAGTTATCCGGGTTACTCCTGTTGCTGTTTGCATCATTTAAAATATTTATTTCATTTTTTTCGTCCTTGGCATTTAAGTCTTCTAAATTAACTTGGAAATCAAAATATCTTGAGCTTATGCATAAATTGCTTGAAATTATTTTAATGTTCAAATCATTAAAAATATTCCAGAATTTTTCATCATTTATATAATTGCCTATGACCA
>JAJFVM010000174.1 GCA_021371805.1 bacterium | reverse complement strand
GGAGCGCGACAGTCTCTCTACAGCCCTTAAGATACGTCCTAAAGAGGTCATCAAATGGGTTGACCGCATCGTAACCGAAAAGATAACCGATACTGTCGAGGTTGAATCTACAATATTAAAGGAAATGACCTGGCACCTGGCCGACGGTGATAAATGCTGGAGGTGGGAGGGAGAAGCAGAGTTAAATGATTTAGACCTTGAGGTTAAGCGGACATTGTATGAGTACAGAAATAAGAGTACGGACGTCTATTGGTGGCAGAGGAGAAAGTTTTTAGGGCTCCGGATCGGTAAAAAAGAATATTTTCAGAAGGTCACTCCGGAGTGCGGGGATATAATTGTCAGGGCGGTTGAAATAGTTAAAAAGTAGGTTTTCTGGTTTTTTCTAGATTTTGGTTAGTGGTTAGGGCCGGGAAAGTGGTTAAATCCTGGCTCTTTTTATTTGCATTAATTAAACTAAATTACTATATTTGCATTGTAATGCATTGGCGGATGCAAAAGAGATATACCTACGGGGAGTAAGGCCGCCACCTGAAACCCGTAGGTTTTTAATTATATAAGAAATGAAAATAATTAATGTAAGTAGAGGAATGAAGGCATTGGTTGATGATGAAGATTATGATTATCTGAATCAATGGAAATGGTCATTATTACCGAATAGGAAAAATGTTTATGCTGTTCGAGGTAAAAAAGTAAATGGTAAACATAAGACAATTCTTATGCATAATGAAATATTAAAACATAATAGTAAAAATAAGGAAATAGATCATATCGATAGAAATGGATTAAATAATCAAAGAAATAATTTAAGAATTGTTACACATTCAGAAAATCTTCATAATTCAAGAGATAGAAGATTTAATAAGAAAATCGGATTGAAGAAAAAAAATAATATTTGGGTAGTATATTTAATTAATAAGGAAATAATAACTGATATTTGTTATTTTGATAGGCAGGATATGGCATTAAAAAATATAAAAGAAAACAAAAAACGTTATTTAGAAACTGTATAAATTAGCTTTCATTAACAAAATAATTGTATAAATATTTTTTTTATATAAAAAATCATTATATATTTACAGTGTCAAACAATTAAAACCGTCAAAGATGAAACCATTTATAGAAAATATAGAAGATCTAAAAGCTAACAGAGAAGAGATAATTGAAGCCATTAAAAATGAGGCCGAAACCGAAGATATGTTACTGGTTAAAAAAATTATGCAGCAAATTATAAATATAGTCACAGCTTCTAATTATAGCAGGCTTGATGTCGACATTTATGAAACTATTGAAATGGCTGTTAAAGATATTAAAAGTCCAAAATCATTAATACTTGATGCGGGCGCAATAAATAGGGAAAATGCAATGAAAAATCTTCCGAGTTCAATGAGATAATTATGAGAATAGATTTTCACAAACTTATTAAACAATCAGGCGAAAAGTTGACTAAAGCTGATCTTGCCAGGGAAATGGTCGCAAAAGGTATATTTCGAAATCAGGTGTCAGCTTATCAGATGCTGCAATACCATGAACGGGGCGAAGCTAAGTCAATAGATTATGAGCTTTTAAAATTCCTGATGCAGCGATTTAACTTAAAATTGCAAGATGTTATAACCGATATTTACAAATAAATTATTAATCATTTAAAACTACAAATCCACAAAAATTATGAATGAAATAATGAAAACCGATCTCGTAAAGATCAAAGCATCAGATTACGGTCTGGAAGAATCAAAAGCAAAAGAGATTGAAGCATTATTTTTGCCAATGCTCGCTAAAATGTCTGAACTTGAGGATGAATATAACAACATCCTGAAAGAAGAAATTAATCCTGAAACTTGCCGAAGGGCAAAGGAATTAAGATTATGCTATGTAAAAGTTAGGACAGGAACTGCCGAAATACACAAAAAAGCAAAGGAATTTTATTTAAACGGGGGCCGTTTTGTTGATGGTTGGAAAAATGCTCAGTTGTTCGCTTCCGGCGAAAAGGAAAAGAATCTCAAAGCTATTGAAGATTACTATGAGAATCTGGAAAATGCACGACTTGAAAAATTAAGAGCTGATCGGGCCGCAATGCTCAAACCTTTTACCGATATCGAACCGCTGGCACTTGGTCACATGGAACAGGCGGTCTTTGATAACTACCTGGCCGGAGTTAAACTTGCTTACGAAGCTAAAATTGCAGCCGAAAAGAAAGCTGAAGAAGATCGGATCGCCAGAGAAAAAGCAGATGCAGCAGAAAGGGAACGGATAAGACTTGAAAATATCCGGTTGCAAAAAGAAGCAAAGGAAAGGGAGGCGCAGATCGAAGCCGAAAGAAAGAAGGTAAGACTTGAGCAGGAAAAAAGGGATGCTGAACTTGCAATGGAGCGGGCCAGAATTGAGAAAGAAAGGGAAGCCGAAAGGAAAGCAGCCGAAGCCGAAAGACAGAGACAGGCATTAATACAAGCTGACTTAAAAGCAAAGGCCGATGCCGAAAGGATTGAAAGAGAAAGGATCGAATCAGAGTTAAGGGCAAAACAGGAAACTGAAAAGCAAGCTATTGAGGCAGAAAAAAGAAGGAAAGCAGCCGAAGAAAAGAGAGTAAAGTTAGCCCCGGATAAGACAAAATTGCTTTTGTTTATGCAGGCAATTAATGATCTGCCACGCCCGGAAGTTACAAGTATTGAGGCTGCCGATATTACTTCAAAGGCAAATATTTATCTAGTACAGGCTGCTAATTATATCAGGGATAACGCTAATAAGTTGTAAGATGGCAGAGACTAAAAGACAACTCCCGGCACTTACTGACCTTTATGATGGTGACCTGGAATTAAAAGATGACCAGAATAAGCTTAATATTCTGCTTAACCAACCACCTAAACCATCATGGGTGAAAGATCATCCATTTGCAAAAGGTGTTAAATATCTTCCTATCGAAAGGATTGAATTTTTGCTCACCCGGTTATTTATTAAATGGAGGGTTGAAGTAAAATCTATTAGCACGATTGCGAATAGCTGTGTAGTCATAGTCACATTGCATTATCAGAATATTGAGAATAACGAATGGAGTTCTCAGGACGGGATAGGCGCCGCTCCGATTCAGACTGAAAAAAACGCAGGCGCAATGGAATGGAATAAGGTCCGCACGGATTCAGTTATGAAAGCCGCTCCGGCTGCTGAAAGTTATGCGATCAAAGATGCTGCTGAAAAGATAGGTAAGATATTTGGAAAGGATCTGAATCGGAAGGATGAAATATTATACGATTCACTTGGCTACATCCTGCCACCGGAAGAAAAAATAACAATATCACAGTACGGGTATTTAGAGGAACTTATCAGAAAGTCAACCTATTCGGATGACGACAAGGAGAAACTTTATATTGATGCTGCAAGGATTGAATCGATTGCTGAATACGAAGCAATGAGAAATAAACTAATTGAATCACAACCTAAAAAATACTAAAATGAGCAGAATTAGCGGAAAATTAAACCTATTGAATTTACGTGCAGTTGTAAAGATGATGACCGGACAGACAGGCCTGGTTGAATGCCTTGTTATCCCGATTGAAAAGAACCGACTTTTCAAAGGGGACAAAGGGATTTATCTTGATATTGTCGGCTTTGAGATTGACCCGGCAAAACGGAAAGAGGGAAATAAAGACACTCATATTTTAAAGCAATC
>JAJFVM010000165.1 GCA_021371805.1 bacterium | reverse complement strand
ACTGGAACAACTATTTTCAAAAGTTTTATATAAATTTTTTTTTTAGGGGACTTATGATTTTTTATAAAAATATAAAAAAAGTTTGGATTTTTGGGCGCTCCTCTTGCTCCAGCCTGCTCCAGGGTTCCAGTCCCAAAAATTGCGTTTAATTTATAAAATAAATAAATATATTATATTATAATGCTCGAAGCACCAGAAAATTATGAAGAAAACTTTGAAAAGATCTCTCCCTCTCAAATCAAAATCGGAGACTATATTTTATACTTGACTAAAGAGCGTGAATACAAAGGCAATAAATATCCACAAAGATGGTGTCAGGGATACATTTCACTCATACCAGATGAGGAAAAAGGACGACCTAGATGGGGTGATGACTATAAGCTTATTTACGGCTTTATTAATAGAGGTCGACCTTGGACAATAAGAACTGACAATGTATTAGAATTTTATAAAAGTAAAATTGATCCTAAAGTCTTTCGTGAGAAAGCAATTTCTATGAAGGAAAAAAAAGTGAACAAGTCCCCGGAAAAAGAAATTAATAAAAAATCCAGAAAAAGACAAACAATTGTGGAACAACCTCAACCTATTGTTGAACAACCTATTGTTGAAGTTGTACAACCTATCGTAGTTGAAAATAAGAAAAGAACTTATAATAAAAAAGTCAAATTACAGGCTTAAAAAGATTTTTCTATGCTTATAAAAGAAATCAAAATGAGCCAACCAATTGACGCCGAATTTGAAGTTAAATTGTTCCAGAAATGGGGAATGAACAGCAATAAAATTGATTCCATAATCAATTCGTGGAAACACAAACAAGAATATAGTGTTGTATATAATAAAATCAGAACCGCGAAAAAAAGATCCAGTCCAGACAACAGTTCTGATGAAAAGTGTTCGCCACCTAAGGAACACCCACCAGCAATTTTATTCCAAGTTAATTAAATAAATAAAATAAAAAATTTAATTCATAAAATTAAATTTTTTTATAAGAATGATTTTATTTTATAATAAGCTATTTGTAAGACTTTTAATGCACGACAAACAATTACAAGACAAAAACAACTACACAAACAAGCAAATATTTTATTGGCTCTCGCCATTCTGTATCAAGAGAAATTTATTTTTTTTCGGCCTGGGACTCTTCTTTTTTTCTTGCAAATCCAACCAGAACAGCTGTTCCTAATTTATAACCAGAAGACTCTGAGTATCCATATTCTTTACCAATGCGTTGTTGTCTAGGTTTGTAATAGTCTTTGTATTCACGACTGACTCTTATAAAGTCTTTTAGATCCTGTAAATTTTTGAACTGCTTTCTGTCTGGATCATATGTAAGATAAAATTCCTCATAAAATTTTGTGTCTATCCTGATACAAGTGTTTTCGACAAAATCTTTAGCGTTTGCATATGTTTCTCTTGCAGAAACAAGACTTTTTGCATCCATCTTTTGATAACAGTTAGCCATATATGTATTAAAATCCCAAGTCTCACCCAAGTATTCAGTTGTAAAATTGTGACTTTCACTCTCGTTTTGGCTTTTCAAAACTGGATTTTTCAGATATTCTTGATAATATTGTAACAGTAAATGAAACATTGCTGGACGTACTAATTCCTTATATGCGGCAGTCTTATATAGTGGATTAACTATCTTATAGTTTTGCATAATATGATCATAGTCAGGCCTATTTTCATTTTCCTTTGAAATTTCATCATACCTTTCTTGACTTACGAATGTACTTGTAAATGCAACAATAAATAGTCGGCGAGTAATGGCTTCATCCGGACTATCAATCTTTGGGATCGCATTGCATTCCATATAGTAAGTGCCTTGATTTTCAATTAAAGTAGTTGTACTATAAAGTGCACGTGCAGCAATGGCTTCATTACCTGTAAATTCTTTAATTCTTGAACTTTTTAGAACTGAATCGGATTTTTCCGGTTCAGACACAACAATTAAACGCTTTTTGTGACAAGATGCCGCACTTTGATCTGCACCACTAGCCTTACTTGTTTGCAATGTGGCACTAGACATTATATTGTAATAATCACCTAGTACACTTTTCATTAGTTCTTGCAAGAGTGAC
>JAJFVM010000125.1 GCA_021371805.1 bacterium | reverse complement strand
ACTTTTTAATTTCGCAGTAATGAAATACTTTCGTGTTGCGTATCCAAGACTGATTATGCAAGCATTTTCCGCAGGTGAAATATTTTGCTGGATTTTCGTAATTGATAAATAATTTAAGAATTTCCTCAGTTGTCATAATTTGTAATTTATTTCAGCACCTCCCTAAATTGCTCTTCACCTTCAAACCCATCAAACCAATCCATTAACGCAATTTTCATGCACCTAATTTGAACCTGCTGATCTGCACCGGTTAAAATAACTTCAATTGGCTGATTGACTTCCGACGGTCTTTTACCGGCTTCGATTTCTTTTTTCGCCTCCCTGGTTAATTGGGCGATTGCTTGATCTTTTACTTTGTCCTTTTGCTCGCGTGTCAGGCTGATTAATCCACGTTTGACCAGATATTTATAAGTCACCCCGCCGAAGTCCCAGAAGTCCATGTGGTCTTGATATTCACTGAACCGTTTTAAAGCGGCTTTCTTTGCCATTATATCCTGTTCCTCTTTTGTCGGTGGCGTCTTTTCCGGGAGTGCCTGAGGCGTTGGGCGCGGGATGGTCATCCGCAACCTTTTAAAAGATTGAACTACGTTTTCCATAAAGGAGATCGTAAAATTTTGGAATAACTTGTCTTTGTAGTCCATCTTATTGGCCACGTACAATTTGAACGCCTCCGAAAATTCTGCCAAAGAAAGGTCTGCAAAATTTTCTTTAATGTAAGACGTAAACAAATTTACTTCATAATCGTCCGGCAAATTTGCGCCCCTCAATCCTAAAAGGATAAAAGCGTTGCCGAGTGCCTTAAATACGTCATCTTCATTTGATGCCCCAATTTTAATTGTATTTCTTAAATCCAGAATCCTTGAGTTCTCTTGCCCTGTTAAGCAAATCTGCGACTGATTGAGTCTTTCCAAGCTTTGTTCCATTTCCATGATTTTCTGTTTTGTGATTATTAATTTTAATTTTTCTAATAAAAAGGTCGGCCACCGCCCCCCAGTTTTTTTTGCCGCCCGCCGCCCCCCAGTTTTTGACGTCGTTCATTTTGATAAATATGTTTGCCTCTTTTATGGGGTCTACTCCTTCAGGAACGTTTGCTTTAAAATATTCTTGTATTTCATAATCAAAATCAACTTCGGCCTCCTCGGCGATTTCGCCGTTAGTTGTTGTTGTTGTTGTTGTTGTATTATCTTCTAATTCATATTCATATTCTAATTCAACTTTCGGAAGGATTCCTAAACCCTTTCGAAGGGTTTCAAAGCCTTTCAAAGGATTACCTAATATGTATGTTTTCAATACGTTAGGCAATTCATTAAATTCATTTTTCGCACCAATTACCATATTTGAGTTAAAACTCTGATTATCGAAAAAATTAACCAGAACAATATGGTCATTCAAATAATAAGCCTTTTTATCATTTTCAAACCGTTCTAAAGCCTTTCGAACCGTTTCAAAGGATTCGCAACCGGTATCAAATGCTATCTTCTTAATGCTGATTTCATAAACTCCTATCAGGTTTGTAAGTGGATTTGTAAGCAGATAAAGCCAGATTAATTTTTCTGTTGGCGTTAAGTCTGTTACCCAAACGTCATCCCAAAACTTTGTATTTATTGACCTTAATTTTTTCAATTTAACCTCCTCCAATTTAAAAATTCTTCAACTGTTTTATCTTTTTTTTGCCTATTGCATTTCCTACAACTTGTAATTAAATTATCCATAGTATCAGTACCACCTTTTGAGAAAGGTATAATGTGATCACATTCTAATTTACCTCCAACTTGAAAACAATATTGGCATGTATAATCATCACGCTTAAAAACCTCTTTTATAATTTTGTACCATAATCTAACATTGACATTATATAATCTTTTTTTAGCACTATTTTCTATTATTTCCAAGTATTCTGTAATAGACATAGCAGTTCCAAACCCATATTTTTTATATGAATATTTAGCTGCCTGAAGTGCCAACTCATTAGAAACACCTTTTATTTTATCTCTTTCAATCTCTTTTTTTATATGATAATAATTGGTTGCAATGGCAACTTTTTTATTATAAGCCCAATATTGTTGATCAGTCATATTTTAGATTTTTGAAAATAAAAAAAGTCCCGGGGCCAAGGGTAGAGACAACCCAACCGGGACTAAATTAAAACAAAACCTATGTAAATCAAAAAAAATATTTTTCATGTCTCTAAAATTTGGCATTACAAAAATACAAATTATTTCAATACGAAATACATTTTCCAAAAATTATTTTTCCGGGTAAATTGACTGACTAATCCCGGTTACCTCAACCAACTGAATGAAGTGGTTAAATGCTTTTTCCTCCTCCGGCGTTAACTGCTCCCCATCTGGAAAGTACCCGGAACCATCCAGCATATTAACCATTAACTTTCCGTTCACCCTGACTGTCCGCCCCTTTGTCAATACTTCAATCTTGATCATAGCTTTAATAAATATTTGTATTTAATTCGTGATATTTTTCATGACAATCTTTACATAATGAAATTAATTCAAAATAAAATTCATTATAAATGTGGTTATAATTAAGGTGGTGAACCTCAGTGGCTTTTGATTTTAAACATCCTTGACATAAATAATTATCTCTTTTAAGAACGTTTATCCTCTTTATTTTCCAATCAAAACTATTTAAATATTTTAAATATTTTTCTTTTTTAAACTCAAAGTCTGACTTTTCTTTTCCCTTAATAAAATTATCCCTAAATGAAAAATAATTTTTATGAAAATCTGAAATTTCATTTTCGGCAATTTCGTGCTTAATAATCTTATTTCCTGGTAATACATACTCAATTACGTCATTTTTATTTAAAATATTGCCGTATTTTTTACCACAATTTAAACATAGCTTCTGATAATAAACCCTGTAATCATTTTGAATTTTTGCAATTTTAGTATTTGAATGATCGCAATAAGATATATTTATCCCAAAATCTGCATAATGGGATTTAAGACAATCGGGGCAAAACATTCTTATTGCCAAATTATTTTCGCTTTTTCTAATTATCAAATCTCTGTTACAATATGGACATTTTACATTATCAGTAAATTTTATTTCATTAATAATGTCATGAATATTATATCTAATCTTAGGGTCTCTATTTAATAAATCAATCTTAATCATAGCTAAATTTTTTATTGTGAATTTTTTCGTGACACTTTTCGCAGACCGTTACAAGGTCTTCTAATTCCTCATTTCCAAATGATTTATAGGTCAAATGGTGAACCTGCAGCGCTCTGCCTTTCCGGTTGCAAACCGT
>JAJFVM010000153.1 GCA_021371805.1 bacterium | reverse complement strand
ATTCCTGAAAAATGGGAAATAATAAAATAGTATGACAAGAAGCCTAAAAGACGGAGAAGTAAACGAGCTTAAACTGAATGCTGATATTTACAATATAGTTTCAAGCTACGTAAGTCTTAAAAAATCAGGAAAAAATTTTATGGGATTATGCCCGTTTCATAAGGAAAAAACACCGTCATTTATAGTGGATACCGAAACCCAGCTTTACCATTGTTTCGGATGCGGTGCAGGGGGAGACATAATCTCATTTATCATGAAAGTAGAAAACCTTTCGTTTCTGGAAGCCGTTGAACTGCTGGCGAAAAAAGCCGGTTACGATTTAAAATATACCGAATCAGGATACAGCGAAAAGCCTGATGCCAGAAACAAACTTTTTGAATTAAATGAACTTGCAAAGAAATATTTTAATTATGTTTTATTTAAAAGCAAAAACGGGATCAAGGCGCTCGACTATCTTAAATCCAGAAAAATTTCTGCTGAAACACTGCAATTATTTGAAGCAGGTTATTCTATTGACAGCTGGGATAATTTTACTGATTTTGCAAAATCAAGAAAATTCGCTGAGACAGATATTGTTCAAACCGGGCTGGGTATAGAAAGCCAGAAAGAAAATCAAAAAAATAAAGTTTATGACAGGTTTCGCGGCAGAGTAATGTTTCCCATAAAAGATCTGCTTGGAAGAACTATAGGTTTTGGAGGAAGGCTGCTTCCCGAAAGCTTAAATTATACAAATACAGGCAGCTCTGCAGTTAATACGGGTAATTTAAAAAATGACAGGGTTTTTCAGAAAAAGAGGACAACAAATACAGGAGCAAATCAGGCAAAATATATAAATACTCCTGAAACAAAGCTGTATTCAAAAAGCAAAAATATTTATGGAATCTTTGAAGCAAAAAAGTATATAGTTGAAAAAGACTATGTCTTAATAGTTGAGGGGTATATGGATGCAATTTCATTATTTGATTATGGTATAAAAAATACCGTAGCAAGTCTTGGAACTGCACTGACATCGGACCAGATAAAACTTTTAAGCAGATTCACAAAGAATATCATATTGGTCTTTGATGCAGATGAGGCAGGGATAAATGCTTCGATTAAAGGCATAGACAGGCTTAAGGAATATAATGATAATCTTGATCTGTTTAATGAAAATAATATAAGCATGAAAGTCTGCATATTGGATAAAGGTTTTGACCCTGCAGATTTCGTAACCGGTAAAGGAGCAGATGCTTTTTTAAAAAAAATTGAAAATTCCGTAGACATGATCGATTTTACTTTAGAAGTGATATCATCTAAATATAATTTGAATGAAATGACGGGGAAACTCAGGGCCTCAGATGAATTGTTAAAGTTTATTTCATCGCTTTCATCAAGCATAATCCAGGAAGAGTGCATAAAAAAAGTAGCCCTTAAGTTGAAATTAAAAGAAAGCATGCTGATAGAGGAAATGCTGAAAAAGGAAATAAAGAAAAAAAATGAATTCTTTGTAAAAGATCATGATGAAGGTATGGGGAATGCGGACGGATACTCGGAGTTTTTAACTAAAAACCTGAACCCTCAAAAAAAACTTGAAATTGAAGCTTTAAGTTTAATAGTCAACGGATCGGATTATCCTGAGATGGAAATCATGAATCTTCCTCCGGAATATTTCAGATTTGAAGATACAAAAAAGCTTATGATCCTGATAAAGGAATTTATAGATGAACAGAACAGATTAAAAAATTTCATAAACTTTCCCTTGATAATTTCGTCTGATAAGTTTGAAAGTGAAAATATTCAAAGATTGTATAATTATATTTATTTTTCCAGCAGGAACTACACTGATAAAAAAGAATCATGCTTTGAAGTTATACTTAATTTGAAGAGGCTGTTCATTTCTGAAAAAATAGAAAAGTTAAGAAACAGGATTTCTGAAATCGAGCAAAAAATAAAGGAAAATAAAAATGCCGGCGGTAATGATTTGCAGGATATGCCAGAAGATGAATATGATCTGAGTTATAAGGAATTAATAAAACTGGAAAATGAAAAATTACTGTTGGGTGAATCAGATAAAAAACCGAAATAATTTAAAGAAAAAGAACTTTCGATTTTATTTATAGTGCAGAGCTATTAATTGTTTTAAGGAAATAAAAAATAACTTGAATATTTGTGTTTTTAGTGTAAAATTTTGGGTTTAATTACAATAAGGCAAAATAATAACTTTAACGTTTTTATATAAATTTTGAGGTGATTTTTTATGAAAAAAGGGTCCGAATTCAAATTGGAAGAAGTAAAAGAACTAATAAATAAAGGCAGGGAAGAAGGGATTCTTACCAACGAAGAAATTAGTGTTACTCTTTCCGAGATAGACCTTTCCAAGGAACAGATTGATAATATTTATGATGTTATTCAAAACCTTGGTATAGAGGTTGTAAATGAAGAAGATGAAGACATTGACAGTCTGATACAAAAGAAAAAAGATGATGAAATACTTAAAGCCAGCAAACTTGATCTTGGTCTTAAGTCTCCTACAAATGACCCCGTAAGGATGTATCTGAAGGAGATCGGGAAGGTCAGACTTCTTACTGCGGCGGAAGAAGTCCAGCTTGCAAAAAAGATTGAGCTTGGCGATATGGATTCCAAGAAAAGACTTGTCGAAGCTAACCTGAGGCTGGTTGTAAGTATTGCAAAAAAATATGTAGGAAGAGGCATGCTTTTCCTTGACTTAATACAGGAGGGAAATCTGGGTCTTATAAGGGCAGTTGAAAAATTTGACTATAAGAAGGGATATAAATTTTCAACTTATGCTACATGGTGGATAAGGCAAGCTATTACAAGAGCTATTGCCGATCAGGCAAGGACCATAAGAATTCCTGTTCATATGGTTGAAACAATAAATAAATTGATCAGGGTTCAGAGGCAGCTTCTTCAAAAGCTTGGAAGAGAACCTTCACCTGAAGAAATAGCGGAACAGATGGAATTTACACCTGACAAAGTAAGAGAAATAATGAAAATCAGCCAGGAACCTGTCTCACTTGAAACTCCTATAGGAGAGGAAGAAGACAGCCATCTCGGCGATTTTATTGAAGATCAGGAAGTTGAAGCACCTTCTGATGCGGCTTCATTTACGATGCTTCAGGAGCAGCTTCAGGAAGTTTTAAATACATTGAATGACCGTGAAAGAAAGGTAATACAGCTAAGGTTTGGTTTAAATGACGGCCATCCCAGGACTCTTGAGGAAGTCGGAAGGGAATTTGGGGTAACAAGGGAAAGAATCAGACAAATTGAATCCAAAACCCTGTCCAAACTGAGACATCCGAACAGAAGTTCAGTGTTGAAAGATTTTCTTGAAGGTTAGTTTTACTGATTTTGAGTTTAATTCCTAATTTTTAATGATGCTTTTTGGAATGTTTGAGCGGTATATAATCAGTTTCTGAGAAATAATTCAGCATCTGTAGAATTATTTATTTAAGTAAAGCTTAAATTTTCCCCTAACTCAAGATTTTCAGCCCAGTTATATATCAAAGACTGGTTATCATGTGTTGAATAATTGATAGTATATTTTTTTTCTTGAAATATTCTATCTAAATAACTTATAATAGTTAACGCGTTTAGTAAGTCCTCGCTCCTCGATAGCTCAATGGTAGAGCGTTCGGCTGTTAACCGAAATGTTGTAGGTTCGAGTCCTACTCGAGGAGCCAATAATACAAAAATAAATTTAAAACTTTAAATTTTGGTTTAAATATGCCGGTGGCATATTTAAAGAATAGGACTCGAAAGGACGGACTGAAGGCGACAGCCGAAGGAGTCCGCGGCTCTGCAGC
>JAJFVM010000139.1 GCA_021371805.1 bacterium | reverse complement strand
AACCGGAATTACTGCAATCCATATATATGACGGGCCCGCAAATGGTGAAAAGAACTTTCTCGCTGCAGCAACTTATGGTGTGGCAAGACCTGACGTCGCTGCTTATTACGGCAAGGCAAATTTTGCGAATTGCGGTTTCAGCTCAAGTATAAGTTTAGCCAAATTAACAAATGGGCTCCATACATTATATGTCTATGCATATAATAATTCTCAGGGCTGGAAATGGGCTGCCGTTAATATCAATGTCGGTTCTGGCGGAACAACACAGGTTGCAGGTATTTCTGCTGTTAATACTAAATCAGGCAACTCAGGAGGATCAGGAAGTTCTAGTTCTTCCGGCAGTACCAAAAGTACTCAAAGCATAAATATTACGGGCTCCAAGTTGATTTTAATAAATATAGATTCACCTTCTGAAAATTCATCGGTCGGGGGCAGTTTTGATATAGCAGGATGGGCTGCTGACAGGAATTCAAGCTCAGGGACAGGGATAAATATGGTACATGTTTATGACGGACCTGCAAACGGGGCTCAGAATATGCTTGGAGTTGCAAACTATGGAATTGCAAGACCGGATGTTGCAAGCGCACTTGGAAACGGAAACATAACTAATTCGGGATTTAAACTAACGGTTAACGGATCAAAGCTTACTGCCGGACAGCATACCATTTATGTTTATGCCAATAATCCTGAGATAGGCTGGAAATATGCTACCTTGAAAATAAATATTACTAATGCCGGAGGCAGCCAAACTACAACAACTGCTGCCGCAGGCTCTGTTTCAGGCGGAACTAATATCATAGGATATGTCCCCGTAAGCGTTGAGCAGCTTTTACGTCCCTTTATCGCAAGGGGATCGGGGCAAATTGACAGAGCAAGAAGACTGGCTGATCTATATATAAAGTGGGGGCAGGCATTTAATATACGTGCCGATATTGCTTGGGCGCAAATGTGCCATGAAACCGGATGCCTTGATTTTACCGGTGTTGCAAGACCTGAATGGAATAATTTTGCAGGTATTGGTATCACTGGTCCCGGCGCAATGGTCACATTTGCGTCTGAAGAGTTAGGTGTTGTTGCCCATTATGCACATCTTGCATGGTATGTTTATCCAAATGATATAAATGCATATTGCAACAGGAATTATGATCCAAGACATATCGGGGCACACAGATTTACCGGTGACAGCTCTCTTAATTGTTTAAATGGGAGATGGGCTCCTGCAGCTGACTATGTAAATAAAATAGTGTATTTTACAAATCAGATCTGGGGATGAAACTTTAATTTATAAAAATAAATTAAAATACGGTTAACGCGGCTATAAGTTTTTGTAAGATAAATTTAAAATAATAAATTTCGATAAAGTTATTTGAATTAAATAAAACTCTGTCAGACTGCTTGAATCTTGTATTCAAGGCTCTATTCTTCTGATTGATTCCAATTTATCAAAATGGGAATCATAAGAGAGAATACTATCAGCGTCATTTATAAGTATGTATGAATAATTATATGCATCTATAAAATCTATATCTGAATTTCTATAAATATCTATAGTTTTGAATAGAATATTTTTTTCTTTTACTTTAAGATTTGGTGTGTTTAAGATAAATTCAATATTATCGCATATCGACTGTCTGTCCATCTTGTAGAGTTTATCAAGAACCCAGACAATTTCTGTGATAACCATTTGATTGGTGAAGCTCTCCGTTTCTCCGTTTACTATTTTTTGGAAAAGCTCCTCAACTTTTTTTGATTTGTGCGAATCATCAGAGACAAAGTATCTTATAAAAATATTAGTATCAATAAAAATCATTTCATTTCCTTTATGATATTTAACGCAATGTCCCTTTCCATAAGTTCTCTTTGCTTTGCATGATCAATTTTTTTATCAGTTTTAATCCTGTGAGAATCAAGAATTGTACCCTTTTTGACCAAAAATATAATAGATCCGTCTCTTATGGTAAACTCACCAAGGTCATTTGGCTTTATGCCAAATAAATCTCTGATTTCTTTTGGAATGGTAACCTGACCCTTTTTAGTAATCCTGGACAAATAAACCACCTTTTTACAAGTAATAATTAATTATTGTAATAATTATATTATCAGTAATACAAAATATAAAGTAATACATCTCGAAAAGTAAGATCAATATAATTTTATTATATAAAGATACTCGAACTATTAATTAATTTTTTTTAAATGATATAATATACAGAAGTTTTAAGGGGAGATGGTTAGAAATTCAG
>JAJFVM010000138.1 GCA_021371805.1 bacterium | reverse complement strand
CTGAATTTTATGAATAAAAATATGAAACCCGCACTAAACAAAACAGGTATTATCAGGGTTGAATACATATTTTTTGCCTTTTCTTTTAACAGCAGTTTTTTACTTATTCCTGTATCCGGATTTTCCTCATTATGTACATTTTCATTAGAAATGTTCTCTGGATTGCAGGCTTCGGCTTGAAGATCATATAAAAAAAGAATAACCATAAATAAAATCATGGGGATAAAAAGCAAAAAGAAAAGCTCCCCAAAATACAATGTAAAATCAAATATCTGAACAAACAAGATGAAAAAAAATAAGAAGATGAACTTTTTCCTGATATTTTGAATTTTTAACGACAGCAAAGCAAATATTATTATTGCCAACAATATAAAGTACTGCAGATTCTTTATTATAATTATATTTGTAATATTCATTTTTTGCTAATTCCTGTATTATTTTATCCAGAAATCCCTGATCGCATATTCTGCCTGTTTTATTAAATCAAGTTTTTCCAGCTTCAGGTTTCCCAGATCGTATTCTGCCATCTGATATCTATAAGACTGCTCAATAGCATGACTTTTACATACTTCGACGCAATTGCCGCAAAAACTGCACAGCCCGAGATTTAAATAAAATTCATCAAGGTAGTAGCTGCCTTCCTTATACTCTTTTCTGATATTTATACAATTTTGCGGGCATGCTTTTTCACAATCCCCGCATCCGTCACATATAATCTCAAGGGTATCAAAATCAAGCTTCAATCTTGGCTGTCCTCTGCTGCCTTCATTTATAATTATCTTTTCTCTGGGGTACAGGACAGTTCTTGGTTTCCTGAATAAATTAACAAGGTTAATAAAAAAATTTTTTATTATTCTTAACATATTTTAAAAAAATAAACATAAAAATCAGATGATAAAATACATATCTCTTAATATAAAGAAAACAATAGTAATTATAAGATTTATAATTGATAATGGCAGCAATAATTTATAGATTAAATTAATTAATTTATTCATGCCGGAAATATTGGAAATTGCTCTTTCAAATAATACCAGCAATATAAAGATTATATAAAATTTAATACCTACCATTATATCTCCCCTGATCATATATAGCTTTTGCCATCCGCCTAAATATAAAATATTAGTAAGGGCAATCAGGAAAAATAAAATTAAATAGCTTGAGAACCTTGTCACCAGCTTGGATATTCCCTCTCCTTCTTTATTTATATTATCAAAATATAAAAACTGATTATGTTCAGACAGGTTTAATAATTTTATTTGAAGGAGTATCGAAACAAAAAATACCACAAATCCTACAGGCTGATAAATAATATTCCAATATTGATATTGGGAGTTAACTATTACATTAAAATCAAGACTTTTATTTAATATAATGATTGAAATTATGGAAAACAACATCGGCATTATCAAGGAAAACATCTGGGTAGTTCTTCTTAAAAAATCACTCATGATAAAATTATATTTTGTATAGGATACGGAAAATATTCTGAATATTAAAATCAAGACATAAAATACTAAAGCAATAAAAACATTGTAGTCTAAATCAATTATTGAAAGATTGTGTGTAATCGGGACAACAGACCATAAAACAATCGAGAAAACAAAAATCAATATGTCCCAGACTGAAAAAGGAAATTCCTTCGCCATATATTTCAGGGAATTTGAAAACGGGAAACCAAGTCCGCCTTTTTTATAACCTTTATAGCCTCTTCTTAACTCAATTCTTGAAACAATCTTATTATTTAAAAAAGAGACTATATATAAATTTACTCCCAGAATTAATATTATGTATACAATTTTTTTTAGCAAAATCAACATCTGCAGCCATTCCCATAAAGACTATCTTTAATACATTTCCGGACTCTCAATGCCAAAGCTTGAAACAATTGGCAGTAATTCATCGGTACTGAAACCAACTAATGCTCTTTCACATGCAATCATATTATTTCTTGTCGGTCCTATCGG
>JAJFVM010000129.1 GCA_021371805.1 bacterium | reverse complement strand
TGATCTGAACCCCAAAAGTTAAACACGCACTTAACTAAATTAGTGCCAACTGATGAGACTTGTTTTTATTAAATTTTTCTTCAAATTCTTCCGGTGGCATATAGCCCAGGGAAGAATGCAATCTTTTCTTATTGTAAACTTCTTCAATGAAATACGGTATTGAAAACAGCACATCTTCATATGTATTGTATTCTCCCATATACACTTCTTCAACTTTTAATATCCTGAAAAATGATTCCATCTTGGCGTTATCATAAGGGTTTGCCTTTTCTGACATTGAGATAGAAATAGACTTTCCCTTAAGTATTTCTACATACCTTGAGCTGCAGTACTGGAATCCCTGATCTGAATGATGGATTACACTGTCTGTGTTTCTTTTACTTATTGCATCTTTTAGGGCTGAAATAGTCAGTGCAGGCGAAAGTGTCTTTCCTATGGCATAACCTATGACTTTCCGGCTAAAGCCATCTATTATTGCTGCAAGGTATGCAAATGAGGCTTCAAGCCTTATATAGGTAATATCTGCATGCCATACCTGGTTTGGCCTTGAAGGGATAAGACTCTTTACAAGATTAGGGAACCTGGCAAAGCCATGGTTTGAGTTGGTTGTATGCTTATATGAGCGTCTTATGCTGCATAAGATGCCATTTTCTCTCATGATCCTATGCACTTTCTTATGATTTACTATCATGTCATCTCGCATTAGCGCTGCAGTTACCCTTCTGTAGCCATATGATGGAAAGTCTTCTGCAATAGCTTTTATTGCATCAAGAATTGCAGAATCTTTTTTGGCATCTTTATTTGACTTGTAGTAATGCCTTGACCTTGGAATGTTCACTTTTGCATATCCTTCTTTAATGCTTCCCAGTCTTGAGATGTAAATATCTGCGGCATGGCTTTTTTTTGGGGTTCTACAAGTTTTACCATCTCTTTTAGGACATCATTTTCCATGGTAAGTCTACCTACCATGCACTCAAGCTCCTTTATCCTTATTGAAATCCTTGCATAATCAGGGTTTGTGTTTTCAAAGAACTTTCCGGAGTAATACTCCTTTTTCCATCTGGATACTACTACAGGTGATATATCATATTTTCTGGATACCTCCAGCTGGGAGATCTTGCCTGATACAATTGCTTCTGTAATCTCCCTCTTAAACTCCTGGGTAAACGACCTTCTTGCTCTCATTGATGAGACCTCTCTTTCTCTTTGTCTTTAGAGTCTCATCAGCTATTCTATCGTAACTATTTTTAGTATACAATGTGTCTAAGAATGGGGTTCACCCCATAAGTTAATAAAGTATTTAGTAATCTATAAAATTATTATTTCTATAAATAAAATTATGTAATTAATTGTAGCATATATACTATACATTTGTATAGTATATTATTCATAGAATTTTTTAAGGGTTGATTTTTGATATTTTATTCGTATAATCTAACAAAAAATTTTAGCTTTGGAATAAATAAAGATGCATATTTTATAAAATACGTTAAAATGTGTAATTTTTT
>JAJFVM010000126.1 GCA_021371805.1 bacterium | reverse complement strand
TTATCATTGTGACTCCTATTACCATATTGATACCTATATCCGTAACGGCTGCAAGTTATTTATCTTTTTTCCGAAAACCGAAAAAACTGATTTAAGTGGTTGGGGTTCTCTTCTCTTTAACTGATTTCTGATCTATTTCTTGTCGAATTCAGCGATTCCTACTCAAAGTTGCGCTGGCGCACCCCGCTGCAAGCAGGCTGTCCGGCAATTACTATCAGTAATAAACAAATTCCTTTTTTTTCAATTTAAAGGCTTTATATGCTTTATTTTTCACATGTTTTTGCCTTAAAATTGAATTATCGGACAGCCTGCAAGCAACGGGGTATGTTCACACCACCGCTCGAAATTTTGTTAAAGGAAATAATAACCCTAAACAATTTAGTTTGAGCAGAAGTTAATAACTGAAAATGGAATTGAAAAATCATATTATCAACGGTGACAGGGGAAGTTTTCCATCCCCGCAGCAAGATAGCGGGATATTCGACTGATAAAGGCTAGTGATAGGGTTATTAAGGTTCTGAGTATACTGTAAGCTTCTGTTTATTATTGTTACATTTTTGCATTAAAAGTTCACATTTGAACATTCAATTTTTATCTAATTTCAAAATGCTTATATCCAAAAATATATCATCCATTTATGGTATTAATGGTAGAAGATAAATTATTTTATAAATATCAAAGTCTTAAAACAGAAAAAGATTGCAAATGCAAAGATAGAAAGGACTGCACATGCAAGGATAGGAAAAAGGATTGCAAATGTGATGATATAATCTATACTATAGAGAACTTAGCTAATAGTCAACTATTTTTCAGAAGACCTGATAAATTTAATGACCCTTATGATTCTAGAACATATTGGTGTTTGAATGGCAAAAGAGAAAAGCATATTAATCATCTTATGCATTTTTATGGTTTTACTCAAGAAGAGGCAGAACACATAATTGACGATGCAATTGCTCAAGGCAAGATGACAATAAACGAAGATTTAATTTGTTATGACCCAGCAGTGGAAATAAATCTCGATTTTAATGGGTATTCATGGAAGGATCTTCATGGATATTCACAAAAAGAATCTTTGCCGAAAGTTTGCTGTTTTAGTGGAAAAGATGATAATATTTTAATGTGGAGCCACTATGCTGATTCTCATCAAGGCATATGCCTTCGTTTTAGATCTAAAAAAGATTGGGATAATGAATTAGGTAAATATTATTTAGAGTTTGATAGTCGTGATAATTCACTTCCATTACAATCAGCAATTATATATCCATTTCGTAATTTGTTTAATAAAAAGAAGTTTTTAACAGTTATATATAAGAAGAAAGATGAAATTTGCCCTATTGTAAATTACTTTGACACTGATAGTGACTTGAAGATGATCAAGTGTTTATTAAATAAGTTTTTTGATTGGCATTATGAAGAAGAATATAGAATGATTACTACTCGCAATGACATAATTAATGGACTGCTTTCTTCTGATGAATTTGAAAAAGGATTATTGAATTACCAAAAAGAAGATTTGGAAGGTATTGTTTTCGGTATGAGAATAACTTACGAAGATGCTAAATTAGTTTATGATACAGTCAAAAAAAAGTATCTCAATGAAGGTATTAACGTAAATTTCTATGAAGCTAAAGAAGTTCCCCGTAAATATGAAATAAAAATTGAGGGTCCAATAATTGACATAGAGAAATATATTGACAGCCGTCCTAAATCCATACTTCTGTAAAATTCAAAATGTACAGTGTCTTTTATTTCAAGTTTTAACATGAGGTAACGGCTGCAAGTTATTTATCTTTTTTCCGGAAATCAAAAATTAATACGACTAGTTGAGCACCCTACTTTTAACTTTTATTTAGAATTTAGTTCAGGAGCTTCAGGCGGAGAATATTTACAGAGTTTTCGTTTTTCTGAAGTTAGCGATTATTTTAATATTATCAGTGTATAATACAAGCGCATGCCCTCAGAGTCGCACAGGGATAAAGATCTTTTTGAGTCCCAGTATATTGATAAATACCTGAGCGAGTACGCGAGTGTTTC